>JARYMO010000308.1 GCA_029907055.1 Syntrophomonadaceae bacterium
GCAGATGTACATGATGAAGCCCGAACAGTCGAACCCGCTGGGGGAAGCCCCGCCGTAGTCGTAATCGACGCCCAGGTACTGCATGCCGGTGGCGATGATGTCGCGCGCCAGTCCCACCCCGGCAGCGTCGCGCGATGGCGCCACCACTGGACGCGCCGGCGGGGGTGCCGCGGCGGCAGGAGCGGAGGCAGCGCCCACCCGTGCTGCCGGCACCTTGAGCCGGTCGCCGATCTGCAGAGCGTCGGAGGTCAGTCCATTGGCCGCCTTCAGCGCCGCCACCGTGGTGTTGCAGCGGCGGGCGATGGCCCAGAGGGAATCCCCTGCCCGGACGGTGTGTGAGCCAGTGAACCCGGCACCGTTGCTGCCGCCCGCTGCGGGAGCAGCGGTGGCCCCCGACGCAGCGGCGGGAATGCTGAGCCGGTCCCCGATCTGCAGTGCGTCCGACTTGAGCCCGTTGGCGGCCTTGAGGGCCTCCACCGTGGTGTGGTAGCGACGGGCGATGGTCCAGAGGGAGTCGCCTGCCCTGACCGTGTAGGTAGTGGCGGCCGACGCCGCCGGTACCAGCACCAGCACCAGCAGGACCTGTAGCAACAGGAACAATCCTTTTCGTTTCGACATTCGGTCAACCCTTTCGACGAGGTTTTGGCGTCCTCTCGGCGGGGAACGCCACATGTCTTACGTCGATTCGACACCGGTGGACATAATTCCTGCCCCGGCGAGGAGTTGACCATAGAAAAGGACAATGGTCCTACATGGCCGAGCCGCTGCTGGCAGCGATGGACCGCTGCACCTCCGCCTCCAGGGACGGCGGCAGCCCCATGATCCTCACGTCCAGGAAGCCGCGCACGATGACTGCAGTCGCCTCCTCCTCCGACAGGCCGCGGGCCATGAGGTACTCGATCTCTTCCTCGGCGATCTTGCCCACCGCCGCCTCGTGGGAGAGCTCGACCCCGTTGACCCTGGCCTCCAGCTCGGGTACCGCGTAGATGCTGCCTTCCTGCCCCAGCATGAGGCCCCGGCACTCAAGGTGCCCCCGGCATTCGGGCACTTCCCCCACCAGGTGGCCGCGGTTGATGATCTCCCCCCCGCGGGTGATGGAGCGGGCGATCATCTCGCCCCGGCTACCGGGTCCGCGCAGCACGATGCGCGACCCGACGTCCAGGTGAGAGCCGGGCTGGCCGACCAGGATGGAGTGGAACCGCGCCGTGGCCCCTGCTCCCTCCAGGTAGGCGGTGGGGTACATCTGCAGGTCGCGGACCGGACGCAGGCACACGTAATTGGACAGGAACGTTGCCCCCTCTCCCACGATGGCCCCCGTACGCGGGCGCACCGCCACCTCTTCTGCCCAGTTGTGGACCATGGTAAAACTCAACAGGGCCCCCTTCTTGACGAAGAACTCGGAGATGCCGATGTGGAGCCCGGACAGGATGCCGTGGGCGGTGGTGCAGCCAGTAATCACGTGCAGTTCCGCCCCCTCCTCCACCACGATGATGTTGTGCACCTCCTGGATGAGCGCTTCCTGCGCCAGGTAGAGGCAGGCCTGCACGGGCAGCTGCGACCTGACACCCGGCAGGGCGCGGATGAAGTAACCGTGCTCGCCGTGCAGCTCGGCCCTGGCCGTGTAGCGGTCGGCGTCCACCGGCACTGCCTTCCACGCATAGTCGCGCAACCACTCGTACCGGGCCATTGCCTCGGTGATGGACATGACTTCCAGGCCCTCGGTGGTCGACCTGGCGTGCACCACCGAGTGGTCTTTCTGCAGGAAACTGCCGGCGCGTCCAGCCCCCCCCGGTTCTACCCCTGCCTGCAGGAGATCCTCCTGCTCGGCCGCCGGCAGCATCCACAGTTCGGTCACGTACGGGTGAGGGGGGCCCTCGTCGACAAACCGCGTGAGATCGAGGTCAGCGCCGTAGGGAGCTGGCTTGGCGATGGCCTGGCGGGCGCGTTCCCTGC
>JARYMO010000017.1 GCA_029907055.1 Syntrophomonadaceae bacterium
GGTTGGAAAAGAGCAAGCCCACCGCCTGTTTGATGCGGGGGCCTTGCGTGCGGTCCCGCGTGTCCATTCCCAGCACCTTGACCGTGCCCTGCGCGGGTACCAGTATGCCGTTCAGCAGCCTGGCCAGGGTAGACTTGCCAGACCCGTTGCGCCCCAGCACGGCCACGAACTCGCCTGGGCCAACCGCCAGGCTCAGGTTGCGCAGGGCGGGAGTTGTGCTCCCCGGATACGCGTAGGTGACCCGGGTGACCTCGATCATCGCCAGCGCTACACCAGCTCCAGCAGTACCATGGGGGAGCCGTCACCGCGGCGGTAGCCCGTCTTGGTGATGCGCACGTAGCCACCCGGCCGCTCGCGGTAGCGCTCTGCCAGTTCCCCGAAGACCTTGTGTACCGCCGCCTCGTCGGTGAGATAGGCCAGCGCCTGCCGGCGCGCATGCAGGTCCCCCCGCTTGCCCAGCGTGATCATCTTGTCGGCCAGGCGCACGATCTCCTTGCCCCGACACTCGGTGGTGGACATCTTTCCGCTGTTGAGGAGCGAAGTCACCGCGTTGCGCAGCATTGCACGCCGCTGGCTGCTTCTCAGCCCCAGTTTACGATACCCCATCGACGCTCTCCCCTCTCTACTCCTCGGGCTTCTTAAAGGAAAGGCCCAGTTCTTTAAGTTTCCGCTCGATTTCGTCGAGCGACTTCTGTCCCAGGTTGCGAATCTTGCCCATCTCTTCCCGCGTCCGCTCCACCAGGTCGCCCACGGTGTGGATGCTCGCGCGCTTCAGGCCGTTGGACGCGCGCACCGAAAGCTCGAGTTCCTCGATGGACATCTCCAGCACCTTGTTCTTTTTCTCTTCTTCCTTCTCCACCAGGATCTCGACCCCGCCAAAGCTGTCGTTGATCTCGCTGAAGAGCTTGAGGTACTCGATCAGTATCTGGGCCGAGAGGCTCACCGCCTCGTCGGGCGTGATACTGCCATTGGTCCACACGTCCAGCATCAGCCGGTCGTAGTCAGTCACCCGCCCCACGCGGGCATTCTCCACCACGAAGTTGACCTTCCGCACCGGTGTGAAGATGGAGTCGACGGGAATCAGGCCAATGACGTTCTCGTCCTTCTTCTTCTGGTCGGCGCTGACGTAGCCCCGCCCGCGCTCGACGGTCATCTCCATGTTCAGTTCCGCCCCCTCACCCAGGGTGGCGATGTGCAGGTCGGGATTGAGGATCTCCACCTCGGCGTCGCGGGTAATGTCGGCCGCCTTGACCTCCTTGCTCCCCCGCTGCTCGATGCGGATGATCTTGGGTTCCTCGGAGTCGTACTTGAGCACCAGCTGCTTGAGGTTGAGGATGATCTCGGTGGTGTCCTCCAGCACGCCCGGGATGGTCGAGAACTCGTGCAGCACCCCGTCAATCTTGATCGAGCTTACCGCCGCTCCGGGCAACGAAGAGAGCAGCACCCGCCGCAGCGAGTTGCCCAGGGTAATGCCAAACCCGCGCTCCAACGGTTCGATCACGAACCTCCCGTAGCAGTTGTCAGCGCTTCTCTCTACGCAGTCGATGCGGGGCTTTTCTATCTCCAGCATTCACTGTCCTCCTTCTCGAGGGTTGCGCCTTCGCTGCAGGCCAACGCCCCGCTTACCGCGAGTACAGCTCGACAATCAGGTGCTCGTCGATGGGAGCGTCGATCTGCTCGCGTTTCGGGTAGGCTATCACTCTCCCGGTCAGCGTCTCCGCGTTGATCTCCAGCCACTCGGGAGGAGTCCGGTAGGCGGCCTGCGCCTGCAGTTCCTTGAACTTGGGGGATTCCTTGCTCTTCTCCCGCACCGAGATGGTGTCCCCCACCTTGACCAGCATGGAGGGGATGTTCACCTTGCGCCCGTTGACCAGGAAGTGCCCGTGGTTCACCAGCTGGCGCGCCTCCTTGCGCGAGGAGCCCAGGCCCATGCGGTAGACCACGTTATCCAGGCGCCGCTCCAGCATGGTCAGCAGGTTGTCGCCGGTGACCCCCGCCTGGCGGTCTGCCTTCTCGAAGTAGTTCCGGAACTGGCGTTCCTGTACGCCGTAGAAGCGCTTGGCCTTCTGTTTCTCACGCAACTGCAGCCCGTACTCGGTCGGTTTGCCGCGCCGGCTCTTGCCGTGCTGGCCAGGGATGTAGGGCTTCTTCTCCAGGCTGCACTTCTCCGAGTAGCACCGCTCGCCTTTCAGGTACAGCTTCTCCGCCTCCCGGCGGCACAAGCGACATACTGACCCTGTATACCTGCCCACTCTCGTTCTACCCCCTTACACTCTTCTTCTCTTGGGCGGACGGCAGCCATTGTGGGGGATGGGCGTGACATCCTTGATGAGGCTCACGTCGAGCCCCGCCGCCTGCAGGGAGCGGATGGCTGCTTCGCGTCCGGCCCCCGGCCCCTTCACGTAGCACTCCACTTCCCGCATCCCGTGTTCCATGGCCGCCCGCGCAGCACTGTCAGCCGCCTGCTGGGCCGCGTAGGGCGTGCTCTTGCGCGATCCCTTGAACCCCGCGGTGCCTGCACTGGCCCACGAGATAACGTTCCCCTTGCGATCGGTGATGGTGATGACGGTGTTGTTGAACGTGGAGCGGATGTGCGCAATGCCGTGATCGATGTTCTTCCGCTCTTTCTTCTTGACCCTGGTGCTGGGCTTACGCGCCATGCCTGGTATCCCCTTTCTTACTTCTTCCTCTTGGCTCCAACCGTCCGACGCGGCCCTTTGCGCGTGCGCGCGTTGGTCTTGGTCCGCTGGCCGCGCACCGGCAGCCCGCGCCGGTGCCGGATGCCACGGTAGCATCCGATATCCATCAGGCGCTTGATGCTCATGGTGATCTCGCGCCGCAGGTCGCCTTCGACGCGGTAGTTGCGGTCGATGTTGTCCCTCAGGCGAGAGATTTCTTCCTCGGTGAGGTCCTTGACCCGGGTGTCAGGGTTGACACCGGTTTCCGCCACGATCTTCTCCGCGGTGGAGCGGCCAATGCCGAAGATGTACGTGAGGGCCACGACGATTCGCTTGTCGCGGGGTAAGTCTACACCTGCCAAACGTGCCATGTCAATTCACCTCCACCCTAACCTTGTCTCTGCTTGTGCTTGGGGTTCTCGCAGATTATCATGACCCTGCCCTTGCGCTTGATGATCTTGCACTTCTCGCACATGGGTTTGACTGACGGCTTGACCTTCACTCCATTGACCCCCTTCACCTGGCGACAACCGCAGGGCTGCCGCGGAACTCTCACTTGTAGCGGTAGATGATACGGCCGCGGTTCAGGTCGTATGGCGAGAGTTCGACAGTGACCCGGTCCCCGGGCAGGATGCGGATGAAATTCATGCGCATCTTCCCCGAAATGTGGGCGAGGACCTTGTGGCCGTTGTCGAGTTCCACCCTGAACATGGCATTGGGGAGCGGCTCTATGACTCTCCCTTCGACTTCAATCACGTCTTCCTTGTTGGCCATCTTTCAGCCCTCCTTCCCGGGTCGCTCTTCCCTCTCGAGCAGTCCTGCTATCTCCAGCCTGATGTCCTCGTCCCGCAGCGGCTCGCCCCGGGCCAGCCGCTGGCGGAGGCCCTCCGCCGTCATGCGCGTCACGCGCAGGTGCTTGAGACTCTTGAGCTTGGGGTTGGCGACCTTACGCAAGTCGCCGTCTGCTACCATCACCAGCTTGTCGTCCACCACGTCAACGATGAGGAAGGGCCTCCCCCGGTCGCGACCGGCCCGCGAGTAGGCCAGGCGTCCGCGCAACTCAGCGTCCACCGCTCCCACCCCCGTCATTGCCATCGCGTCAGGATCTCCGGCCCGTTGGAGGTGATGGCTACCGTATGCTCGAAGTGGGCGGAATACCTGCCATCCACTGTCACCACGGTCCAGTTGTCGTCCAGGGTTTCCACGTCGAACCCGCCCAGGTTGACCATCGGTTCGATGGCCAGGGTCATTCCCGGCTTGAGCAGCGGCCCGCGGTTGGGACGCCCGTAATTCGGAACCGGCGGGTCTTCGTGCATCTGTTTGCCGATGCCGTGCCCCACGTACTGTCGCACCACTGAGCACCGGTGCGCCTCGGCGTGCCGCTGAATAGCATGCGAGATGTCGCTCAGGTGCCGGCCTGCTTCCGCCATCTCGATGCCGCGGTAGAGGCATTCCTCGGCGACGCGCAGGAGCTCGGCCACCTCCGGCTCTACCTCCCCTACCGCCACGGTTATGGCCGCATCTCCGAAGTACCCTTCGACCACCGCTCCCATGTCGATGCTGACGATGTCGCCGGGCTTCAATCTCCGCGGCCCGGGGATGCCGTGCACCACTTGCTCGTTCACTGACGTGCAGATGGTGGCCGGAAACCCATTGTAGCCCTTGAAGGCCGGCCGGGCCCCCAGCTTGCGCACCGTGCGCTCGGCCAGTTCGTCCAGGCTGGCAGTCGTTACCCCGGGCCGCACGGCCTCCCTGAGTTCCTGCAGGGTCACCGCCACTACGGAGCCGGCCTTGCGCATCAGTTCCAGTTCACGCTCGGTCTTGATGGATATCATGCATTCCTCCCCAGGGCTGCCTTGATGGCGGAAAACACCTGGTCGCGTCCCTGCTGGCCGTCGATGGTGACCAGCACCCCCTGGCGGCCATAGTAGTCTACCAGCGGGCTGGTTTCGGCCTCGTACACTTCCAGCCGCTTGCGCACCGTTTCCACCGCGGTGTCATCGCTGCGTTGCTGCAGGGCATGGCCACACCGGTCACACACCCCCTGCTGCTGCGGCGGCTGAAACACCAGGTGGTACACGGACTTGCAGTTGGGGCAGGTGATACGCCCCGTCATCCGTTGCACCAGCACCTCGGTGGGGACCTC
This sequence comes from Syntrophomonadaceae bacterium, assembly GCA_029907055.1. Lineage (GTDB taxonomy): Bacteria > Bacillota > Syntrophomonadia > Syntrophomonadales > Syntrophothermaceae > JARYMO01. Next base: position 4,825 of record JARYMO010000017.1, read on the forward strand.
GATGTTCAGTACCAGGTCTACCTTGCGGCCAAGATCGTGCAGGATGCGGTCCAAGGCCTCGGCCTGTCGCTGGGTGCGGGGGAACCCGTCCAGGAGAAAGCCCCGCGCACAGTCGGCCTGGGCCAGGCGCTCGGCGACGATGCCAATGGTAACCTCATCCGGGACCAGTTGTCCCGCATCCATGTATTTCTTTGCTTCCATGCCCATGGGCGTGCCGTTGGCTACCGCCTCGCGGAACATGTCCCCGGTGGACACATGGGGAACGCCAGTTTCTTCCACAATCAGGACTGCCTGCGTACCCTTGCCCGCGCCCGGAGGCCCCATCAGAATAATGTTCATCGCTCCCATCCTCCCACTACTTGACGAAGCCCTCGTAGCTGCGCAGCAACAGGTGCGACTCGACCTGCTTCATGGTGTCCAGCGCCACGCCCACCACGATGAGCAGGGCAGTCCCGCCGAACCACAGCGAGGTGATGCCGGTGATGCTGATGACGAAGTTGGGCAGAATGGCCACGAAGGCCAGGAAAATCCCTCCCGCAAAGGTCAGCCGCGAGAGCACGCGATCGATGTAGTCGGCCGTGGGTCTGCCCGGCCGGATGCCCGGGATGAACCCCCCGTACTTCTTTATGTTCTCCGCCACGTCTACCGGGTTGAAGATGATGGCCACGTAGAAGTAGGTGAAGAAGACGATCAGCAGCGCGTAGAGTACATTGTACGGCACGGTGCCAAAGTGGAAATAGGTGTTGATGAAGCTGGTCACCGCCGACCGGGGGAACCACGAGGCGATGGTGGCCGGGAACATCATCAGCGACATGCCGAAGATGACCGGGATGACGCCGCCCATGTTCACCCGCAGGGGCAGGAAGGTGCTCTGCCCCCCGTACACGCGGCGGCCCACCACTCGCTTGGCGTACTGCACCGGGATGCGGCGTTGCCCTTCATTCATGGCCACCAGCAGGGCAATGACCAGCAGGGCAATGACTACGAAGCTGAGGACGTTGAAGAACCCGATGGTGCCGGCGCTGTACAGCTGCACGATGCTGGCCAGTCCACTCGGGATACGGGCCACGATGCCGGCGAAGATGATGAGTGAGATGCCATTGCCGATGCCCTTTTCGGTGATCATCTCGCCGATCCACATCAACAGCGCCGTCCCCGCCGTCAGGCTGATGGTCATGATCATGTACGAGCCGATGCCCGGGTTGTCCACCACCCCCGGGTAGCGACCCATAGCGATGGACATTCCGATGCCCTGGATGAACGCCAGGACCACCGTGAAGTAGCGCGTGTACTGGGTAATCTTCTTGCGCCCTTCCTCGCCCTCTTTCTGCAACCGCTCCAGCTTGGGGATGACCACCGTCAGCAGCTGCATGATGATGGAGGCGTTGATGTAGGGGGTGATGCTCATCGCAAAGATGCTGAAACGCTTGAACGCACCGCCCGAGATGATGTCGAAGAACCCGAAGAGTTGGTTGTTGAGCAGCTTGGCGAAGGCCTCGGCGTCGATGCCCGGAACCGGGATATGGGCGCCGAAACGGAAAACCAGGAACATCCCCAGGGTGAACAGCACCTTGGTGCGCAGGTCTCCAACCTTCAGCGCCTGCTGGAACGACCCCAGCACCTCAGATCACCTCGACCCTGCCGCCGCGCGCGGTAATCTTTTCCTCCGCCTGCCGGCTCACCTTGTGGGCCTGCACGGTGAGGTTCTTCTCCAGGTCGCCGTCGCCCAGGATCTTGATGCCGTCCTTGAACTTCTTCACCAGCCCCTGCGCCATCAGGAGTTCCGGGGTTACCACCGTTCCGTCTTCGAAACAGTTGAGGTCCCGGACGTTCACGATGGCGTACTCCTTCTTGAAGATATTGGTGAACCCGCGCTTGGGCAAGCGGCGCTGGAGCGGCATCTGCCCACCCTCAAAGCCCAGGCGGACGCCCCCGCCGGAGCGTGCCCACTGCCCCTTATGGCCGCGGGTCGATGTCTTGCCGTGTCCGGAGCCCATGCCCCGGCCCACGCGCTTGCGCCTGGTTGCCGAACCGGGCGCCGGATGTATCTCGTGCAACCTCATTGCTGTCCTCCCTCCTTGCCAGCCGCAGTCGCGGCCGACAGGTGTTGCTCTCCGGTCTCCCTCCCGCCGAGAGCGGGAGAGGCTCAGTGGCCTCTCCGCGCAGGCCTCAGCCGAGGATTTCTTCCACCGACTTGCCGCGCAGCTTGGCTACCTGCTCGGCACGCTTGAGGTTACGCAGGCCCTCCATGGTCGCCCGCACCATGTTGTTGGCATTGGATGAACGCAGGGACTTGGTAAGGATGTCCTTGACCCCTGCCAGTTCCAGGACCGCGCGCACCGGACCACCGGCAATGACCCCGGTGCCCGGGGAAGCCGGCTTCAGTAGCACGCGCCCGGCGCCGAACTCCCCGATGATGGGGTGGGGGATGGTGCGGCCATCGATGAGAGGGACTTCCAGCATGTTTTTCTTGGCGTCCTCCACTCCCTTGCGGATGGCCTCGGGGACCTCTCCCGCCTTGCCCAGGCCGGACCCTACCTTACCCTGGCCGTCGCCTACCACCACCACCGCGCTGAAGCTGAAGCGGCGGCCACCCTTGACGACCTTGGCTACTCGGCGAATGTTGACTACCCGTTCGCTGATTTCCGGCCCTTCGTGTTCCTTGTCCGCCATGGTGTCCCTCCTCATTAGAAGCTCAACCCCGCTTCCCGCGCGGCGTCCGCCAGCGCCGCCACTCGACCATGGTAACGGTAGCCGCTGCGGTCGAACACCACGGTTTCAATCCCTCGTTCCTTCGCCCGCTGCGCTATCAGGGTCCCCACTGCCTTGGCGCCCTGCACGGTGGTGCGACCCTGCATGGCGCGGAGTTCCGGGTCCAGGGTAGAAGCAGCGACCAGGGTGGACCCACTGGTATCGTCTATGATCTGCGCGTAGATGTGCTGCAGGCTCCGGAACACGCACAGTCTCGGTTGCTGAGCGGTGCCGCTGACCTTCCTGCGCACCCGCTTGTGCCTGCCCTGCCGGAGACTCCCACGGCTGGGTTTCTTGATCAAGGCTGCTGCACTCCCTTCCTCGTCATCCCCTAGCGGCCGCCGGACTTGCCGGCCTTCTGCCGCACCACTTCACCCTCGTACCTGATGCCCTTGCCCTTGTACGGCTCGGGACGCCTGACGTCGCGGATGGCGGCTGCCAGGTTCCCCACCTTCTGCTTGTCGATGCCCTTGACGGTGATCTTGGTGACTGCCGGCACCTCGATCTCCAGGTCCTCCGGCGGTTCGATTTCCACCGGGTGGGAGTAACCGATGGAGAGGACCAGCTTGCGGCCCTGCATCTGGGCCCGGTATCCTACCCCTACCAGCTCCAGCCTGCGCTCAAATCCCTTGGTTACCCCCTCCACCATGTTCGCTACCAGCGCCCTGGTCAGCCCGTGCAGGGCCCGGTGCTGCTTCTGGTCGCTGGCACGGGTGACCTGCAGGCACCCACCTTCGTTCACTATGCTGATGCCCGCCGGAATGGTGCCGCTCAGCGTTCCCTTCGGCCCCTGGACCGTGATGGTGTCCCCCTCGATCCCTACCGTTACGCCTTCCGGCAACTCCACCGGCTTCTTGCCAATCCTCGACATTCGCTTTACCCTCCTTCGGAGCAATGGCCGGTCAGGCTGATGCCCTACCAGATGTAGCAGATGACTTCCCCGCCCAGGCCACGCTTCCGGGCTGCCTTGTCTGTCATGAGACCCTGAGAGGTTGAGATGACTGCCGTCCCCAGCCCTCCCAGGACCCTGGGAACCTCGGCCTTGCCGACGTAGACCCGCAGCCCCGGCTTGCTGATGCGCTTGATGCCGGTGATCACCTTCTGCTTGTCCGGTCCATACTTGAGGTACACGCGGATGACTCCCTGCTTGTCGTCAGCCAGGAATTCGTAATCCTTGATGTACCCTTCCTGCTTCATTATCTCAGCAATCGCCAGCTTCACCTTGGATGCCGGGATTTCCACCGTCTTGTGCATCACCTGGTTGGCGTTGCGGATCCTGGTGAGGAAATCGGCGATTGGGTCGGTCATGACCATATCCTAAACCTCCTTCTCTACTCGGGGCTACCAGCTGGCTTTGGTCACGCCGGGGATTTCTCCTCGGTGCGCCAGCACCCGGAAGCAGATGCGGCACATGCCGAACTTGCGCATGTAGGCCCGCGGCCGCCCGCAGATCTTGCAGCGATGGTACTCGCGGGTGGAGAACTTCTGGGGCCGTTTCTGCTTGGCGATCATCGATTTCTTCGCCACTGTCTTCCCTCCTTATTGCTCGCGGAACGGCATGCCCATCAGTCGCAGCAGTTCCCTGGCCTCTTCGTCCGTCTTGGCGGTGGTGACAATCGCCACCTCGAGCCCGCGTATCTTGTCGATCTTGTCGTAGTCAATCTCTGGAAAGATGATCTGTTCCTTGATGCCCAGGGTGTAGTTGCCCCGGCCATCGAACGCGGTGGGCGAGACCCCGCGGAAGTCACGCACGCGTGGCAGGGCCACGTTGACCAGCTTGTCAAAAAAGTAGTACATGCGCTCCCCGCGCAGGGTCACCTTGCAGCCTATCGACATTCCCTCGCGCAGCTTGAACTGGGCGATGGACTTCCTGGCCTTGGTCACGATGGGCTTCTGGCCTGAAATCACGGTGAGGTCATTGACGGCGCCGTCCAGTGCCTTGGCGTTCTGGATCGCTTCACCAACCCCGATATTCAGGACAATCTTCTCCAGGTGCGGCACCTGCATGGGATTGCGGTAGCCGAAGCGCTCGATCATCCGGGGGACAATTTCGTTCTGGTATGTGTCCTTCAGTCTGCTCACGGACTTGCCTCCTCTTCAGGACTCCCGGGGTATGTGCCGCGCTTGAGCCGCCGCCTGCCTCATACCCCTCCATGTCCACTTGCTATCCGGCACTAGTCAATGACCTCACCGCACTGGCGGCAGGCCCGCACCTTGGTCCCGTTGTCGAGGAACTTGTGGCCCACCCGCGTGGGCTTCTGGCACTTGCTGCACACCAGCATGACATTGGAAATGTGCAGTGGCGATTCCACGTTCAGGATGCCTCCCTGCGGCAGTGCCCGGGTGGGCTTCTGGTGCCGTCGGGCCCGGTTCACGCCTTCCACCACCACGCGGTTGGTGTCCGGGATGACGCGCAGCACTTTGCCGCGCTTGCCCAAGTCCTTGCCGGCGATAACCTCGACCGTATCGCCCTTCTTTATCTTGAACTGTCCCATTCTCCTCACACCTCCACTCACAGGACCTCGGGAGCCAGCGATATGATCTTCATGAAGTTCCGCTCCCGGAGCTCCCTGGCCACCGGCCCGAAGATGCGGGTCCCCTTGGGATTGTTGTTGTCGTCGATGATGACCGCGGCATTCTCGCCGAATCGAATGTAGGAGCCGTCGGGACGGCGTATCTCCTTGCGGGTACGCACCACCACGGCCTTCACCACGTCGCCCTTCTTGACCACTCCACCTGGAGAAGCCTCCTTGACTGTCACCACGATGACATCCCCGACGGTGGCGTATTTCCTGTGGGAGCCCCCCAGGACCTTGATGCACATGGCTTTCTTGGCCCCGGTGTTGTCACCCACCCTCAGCATTGTCTGGGGCTGGATCATCGCCCTTGCCTCCCTTCGTTATGGGCTACTGCAGGGTCTTGGCCCGCTCGATGATTCTCGTCACCCGCCAGCGCTTGCGCTTGCTCAGCGGCCGGGTTTCCATGATCTCCACCACGTCACCCTCGCGGCATTCGTTGAGCTCGTCATGGGCCATGTATTTCTTGCTGCGCCGCACGACCTTCTTATACAGCGGGTGCTGGATGGTCGTTTCCACGCGCACCGTTACCGTCTTGTCCATCTTGTTGCTTTCCACCGTGCCGACCCGGACCTTGCGCTGTCCCCTTTCCTCAGTCACGCTCAGACCTCCTTTAGGATAGATTCAGCCGCTTGAGCTCACGCTCACGCTGAATCGTCTTGACCCTGGCGATGTCCTTCTTCACCTCGCGGATGCGCATGGGATTGTCCAGTTGTCCGGTCGCCAGCTGGAACCTGAGATTGAAGAGTTCACCCTTGTAGTCCCCGATCTTCTTGCCCAGCTCCTCGTCGGTAAGATCCCTCAGCTGCTTAGCTTTCACCAGCCTCACCGCCCATTTCTTCTCTTTTCACGAACTTGCACTTGATCGGCAGCTTGTGAGCAGCCAGACGCATGGCTTCCCGCGCCATTTCCTCGTCTACCCCGGAGAGCTCGAACATCACGCGGCCAGGCTTGACCACTGCCACCCAGTACTCGGGCGAGCCCTTGCCCTTACCCATGCGGGTCTCGGCTGGCTTGGCCGTGATGGGCCGGTCCGGGAATATCTTGATCCACAGCTTGCCGCCCCTCTTGACGTGGCGGTTGATGGCCACTCGGGCCGCCTCGATCTGGCGGTTGGTGATCCAGGCCGCTTCCAGCGCCTGCAACCCGTACTGGCCGTAGGCTACCGTATTGCCCTTGGTAGCACTCCCCTTCAGGCTGGGACGGTGCTGCCGCCGGTACTTGACGCGTTTGGGTATCAGCATTACTTCTCTTCCCCCTCCGCCTTGCTGACGGGCCTCTGCTTGGCCGCAGGCAGGACTTCTCCCCGGTTGATCCAGATCTTGACCCCGATCTTCCCGTAGGTGGTCATCGCCTCGGCAAACCCGTAGTCAATGTCTGCCCGCAGGGTGTGCAGGGGAACTCTCCCTTCTGCGTACCATTCGGAGCGGGCGATCTCTGCCCCCGCCAGCCGCCCTGACACGGCGACCTTGATGCCCTGGGCACCCGCCCTCATCGAGCGGGCCACCGTCTGCTTCATGGCGCGCCGGAAAGCGACGCGTCGTTCCAGCTGGGCAGCCACGTTCTCGGCCACGATCTGCGCATCCAGGTCGGGCTTCTTGATCTCCACGATGTTCACGTTGACCGTCTTGCCGGTGAGTGCCGCCAGGTCCTGGCGCAGCCTCTCCACTTCCGTCCCTCCGCGGCCGATGACAATGCCCGGCTTGGCGGTGTGGATAGAGATGCGGACCCGGTTACCGGTACGCTCAATCTCCACCCTGGAGATACCAGCAGGGTAGAACCGGCTCTTGATGAGCTTGCGGATGCGGTGGTCTTCGTGCAGCAGGTCGGTGTAGTCCCGGTCTGCGAACCACCTGGAATCCCAGTCCCGGATGACGCCTATCCTGAATCCCTTGGGATGGACTTTCTGCCCCACTACCTATCCCCCTTTTCCTTGACAACCACGGTTACGTGGCTGGTCCTGCGCTTTATCATGTCCGCGCGCCCGTAGGCCCGCGGGCTCAGCCGCTTCATCGAGGGCCCTTCGTCCACGAAGATCTGGGACACGAACAGGGCATCCGTGTTCATGTCGAAGTTGTGTTCGGCATTGGCCACTGCCGACTTGATGACCTTGGCCACCAGCGGCGCGCCTCTCTTGTTGGTGTAGCGCAGGATGGCCAGCGCCTCGCGGGTGTCCTTTCCCCGCACCAGGTCAACCACCTGGCGCATCTTGAAGGGGGACAACCGCAGGTAACGGGCTACCGCTCTTGCTTCCACTGCTCTCCCTCCCTACCTGCGCCTGCTGGTCTTCTCCGACTTGTCGGCGTGACCGCGATACGTGCGCGTGGGCGCAAACTCGCCCAGTTTGTGCCCTACCATGTCCTCACTGATGTAGATGGGAATATGCTTGCGGCCATCGTGGACGGCCAGCGTGTGCCCGACCATGTCGGGCATGATGGTTGAGCGCCGGGACCAGGTCTTGATGACCCGCTTCTCCCCCGTTTCGTTCATCTTCTGTATCCGGAGCAGCAGCCGCTCCTCGCAGTAGGGGCCCTTCTTGAGAGACCTTCCCATGCCTTTGCCCTCCTTTGGCTACTTGCTGCGCTTCTTGACAATCATCTTGTCCGAAGGCTTGCGCTTGCGGGTCTTGCCTCCGATGGCGATCTTGCCCCAGGGCGACACCGGGTACTTGCGCCCCACGGGCGCCCGACCCTCGCCGCCGCCGTGAGGATGGTC
>JARYMO010000309.1 GCA_029907055.1 Syntrophomonadaceae bacterium
CACCCGCCGCTCGCAGACCCCTTCCCGCACCCACCGCTGCAGCCTGAGAAAAGCCCGCTCCCCGGCCTCCAGCGCTCCCCTTACCAGCTCCAGTTCCCCTTCGTCCTTCACTTGCCGCAGTCCCTCCACCAGCCCTGGACACGGCTGCATCCGCTCCCCCAGGACAGCCTGCAGCCTGGCGTGGGCCTCGCAGGTCAGGTGCTGGCTCTCGAATCCCAGCCGTCGCACCCCCCCGGCCCGCGCAGCGGCAGCCGACAGCAGGTCGGCCCGCGCTTCTACCACCTGGCACTGCGGGGCCTCGCGCAGCGCCTGCTCGGTATACCGTCCGTCCACCACCAGCAGGCAGTTCGCTTCCGTGACCAGCAGTACCCCCTCGCTGCCGCTGAAGCCGCAGAGGTACAGACGGTTTTCCGGCTTGGTCACCAGCAGGCCGTCCAGCCCCTTGGACGCCATCGCTTCTCGCAACCGGTCCACGCGCGCGCTCACGCCCACGGCTCCACCTTGTCTGGCGCCAGCCGCGCCACCGCCGCCAGCACGGCCAGCCGGTAGCTCAGGCTGCCAAGGCCGAACACCCCTCCCATTGCCACCGGCGCTACGTAGGAGTGGTGCCGGAACTCCTCGCGCGCGTATGGGTTGCTCAGGTGCACCTCGATGACCGGTTTGCCCAGTGCCCGCAGCGCGTCGTGCAACGCGATGCTGTAGTGGGTCAACGCGCCAGCGTTGATGATGACAAAGTCCGCCCGTGCCCGTACCGACTGCAGGTAGTCAACCAGTTCTCCCTCGTGGTTGGACTGAAAGAACTCGATGTCGATGCCCAACGGCTGCACCAGCTGCTCAAGCCGGCGGTTGATGTCCTCCAGGCTCTCGTGCCCGTAAATCTCGGGCTCCCTCACCCCCAACAGGTTCAGGTTAGGGCCATGCACCACCACTATCCTCCCCATCCGTCTCACTCCCCGGCCACGCTCAGCCCCCGCACCCGCAGCGAGGGGGCTCCCATTCTCCCGTAGAAGCGCAGGTCGTCACCTACCGCTTCCACCTCCTGCAGCAGCTGCCTCAGGTTGCCGGCGATGGTCACCCCGCGCACCGGGCTCGCCAGCCGGCCGTTCTCGATGAGCAGGCCGGCTGCCCCGACCGAAAAGTCCCCGGATATGGGATTGGCGGTATGCATCCCCATCACCTCGCTCACGTACAGTCCCCGCGTAACCGTCCCCGCCAGCTCCCGCGCCGGGACCTCTCCCGGCTGCAGGAACAGGTTGGTGGGCCCCACCGCGGGCAGAGCGCGGAAAGAGGCCCGCACCCCGTTGCCGGTCGACACCGTGCCGCCCTTGCGGGCGGTGTAGGCATCGTGGAGATACCCCCTGAGCACCCCCGCCTCTACCAGCACCTTGCGCTGCGCCGGTGTGCCTTCGCCGTCGAAGGGAAAGGAGGCGAGGCCACCGGCCAGCAGACCGTCATCGATGATGGTCACCACCGGGCTGCCAACCGCCTGTCCGACCAGCCCGCCCAGCCACGAGCGCCCCTTTTGCACCGCCTCGGCCGACAATGCCGCCGAGGTCACGGCCAGGAAGCGCGTGGCCACGTACGGGTCCAGCACGCACGGGAGCTTCTGCGAGGCCAGGGGCCGCGCCCCCAGCATGCGCACCGCGTTGCGCGCCGCTTCCTCGCCCACCTGGCGTGCATCCAGCTCGCCGATGCGCAGGCGGGCCATCACCGAGAAACCCGTTTGCGCGTCCCCGGCCTCTTCCGCCACCACGTAGGCGAACAGCCCGCAGCGAGCAGCCTGGTGCGCCGCCCGCACGCCCTCGGTGCTCACCACCGCCGCCACGTACACCGACTCTTCGTACCCTGCCCGCTCCACCAGTCTCACCCGCCGGTCGAAGGCCCGGGCCGCCCGCTCCACCGCCTGCGCCATCTCCACCTTCTGCTCCAGCTCGGTGTG
>JARYMO010000018.1 GCA_029907055.1 Syntrophomonadaceae bacterium
CCGGCCGGCGGCGGTTGACCCGGCCGGAAGCGGCGACTACACTTACAACAGTGGGGCTGGAGACCGCGCACTGGGGCGGGCACTCCCGCTGCCAGCCTCCACCACGCCAGGGAAGGGGAAAAGAACGTGCAACGAGACTACCTTGTGAAGGCCATCAGCCGCGACGGCACTGTGCGCCTGATGCTGGCCAGGACGACGGAACTGGTAGAAGAGGCCCGCCGCCTCCACCACACTTCGCCCACCGCCACCGCTGCCCTGGGGCGGGCACTCACCGCAGCGGCCATGATGGCCACCGACCTCAAGTCTGACGAGTTCCTCACCATCCGCATCGCCGGCGGCGGTCCACTGGGTGCCATCCTGGTGGCAGCGCGCAGCGACGGCACCGTGAGAGGTTACGTGCACGAGCCCTGCGTCGACCTCCCCGAACAGGAACCGGGGAAACTCGACGTGGGGGCCGCGGTGGGACGCGACGGCTTCCTGGAGGTAGTGCGCGACATGGGTCTGCGCACGCCTTTTTCCGGCAGCGTCCCCCTGGTGTCGGGGGAGATCGCGGAGGACTTCGCCTACTACTTCACGGTTTCCGAGCAGATCCCCTCCCTGGTCTCCCTGGGGGTGAGAGTGGAGCGGGACCACCGGGTTTCCATCGCTGGAGGGCTCATCATCCAGGCCCTGCCCGGCGCGCAGGACGAGGCCCTGTCTGGCCTCGAGGGCCGGGTACTGGCGCTGGGCCCTATCACCACCTGGCTGGGAGGCCGGGAAGCGCTGGAAGACCTGCTGCCGGAGGTGTTTGGTCCCATCGAATTCACGGTCATTGACCGCCGCCCCCTGGCCTTCAGGTGCCAGTGCAGCAGGGAGAAGGTGGAGTCCATCCTCGCCGCGCTGAGCGACGAGGACGTGCAGCAGGCCCTGCAGCAGCAGGGACACCTGGAGGTCGTCTGCCACTTCTGCAACACGGTCTACCGCTTCACTGCCGAGGAGGTAGCCGGTATTCGCCGTCCCCAGCCTTCACACTGACCACCCCACGGCGACGGACCTCACTCCTGCACCCGTTCCCTCGCCAGGATGGCTTCCAGCATCTCCCCCAGCGTCGCTTCCTCGCTCTTGTCCGCGTAGCTGGGGCGTTCCACTCCCGGGAAGAGGCCGAACACGCCGTTGAGAATGACCTCGGCGTGCGGCGGGCACCCCGGCAGGTGAGTCCCCAGGTGCGCCTGGTGCTGCCGACAGATACCCATGAACAGGTGCGTCCCCTTGGGGTCCGGTTCCCCGTCCGCGTGCGGACCGAGGTGGATGTGGGCATGTCTGGGCAGACGGCGGTCGACCAGGTTCTGGCCCGGGTTGTCCGGGTCCGGGCGGCGGAGCTTGCTCAATGCGAAATGGAGGTATCCGCGGCAGCCGGGGCAGGCACCGCCGTCGTGCACGGTGAGGCACGTCCCTCCTTGCAGGCTGATGAGAGGCTGCCGGAACCGTTCCGACACTTCCTCCAGGGGAGGACCGACGATATCGATGGCATCCAGCTCCAGCGGTCCCATCCCCTGCAGCGCGGCCAGCCTCACCGCCGGCGCGGAGGCTGGCTCCAGCCCCATGATCCTCATGGTCACCGCGTCCACTGCCACCGGGTTGGTGCCGGCAATGAGCAGGTTCATGGGCTTCGGTACGCCGGAAATGGGGCCGAAGTCCTCCTGTCCCACCAGCCCGTCCACGATGGTCAGGCTGGGCCGGACCAGGTGGTGAATGTTGACCAGGTTCTGGGCCAGGCCGTAGAAGTGGGTCATGTACTTCTCCAGCGGGGGGACCGCGCCCTGCAGGTTCTTGATGGCCAGCGAGACGATGGCGGCGAAGTGGATTTTCATCACCGGCACGCTGATGATGACGTCGGCCTCTTCCAGGGTCACCGGGATCCGGCGCACCCGCATGCGCTTGCCCCCCGGTACCGGTTTCTCTACCACCCGGTCCTGGTTCAGGTCGACCAGACGCACCCGCCCGGGGGCCAGGTCCTGCAGGCGGTCCAGGCCATAGTGGGCGAACATTTTCCCGGTGGCGCTGCGGTTGATGGAGGACCCTTCCGCAATGGTGACGGTCCCTGCCAGTGGCAGCAGCATCCTCACCAGTTCCCGCAGCAGGCGGGGGTCAGTCACCACGCCCCCCCGGTACTCCCCGTCCTTCAGCCCGTGGTCGCTCACGATGTTGGGCTTGATGACCACTGACTGCCCGGGGCGCACGAAGGCCTCCAGCCCCCCCAGGGGGGCCAGCAGCCGCCGCAGCCCGGCGGCCAGCCCGGCGTCGTCTCCCCCGGCCGGCACCCGCTCCACCACCACTTTCTCCCGGCCTGGCCACCGGCTCGGCCTGCCTGCCCGCTGGCAGACCTCCAGGGCCACCGGCATGCTGAGTTCCATGATCTGCAGGAGAACCTGCCCCTTGCGCTCGCGGCGCACCGGGCGAAAGCCGTAGTCGATGAGCAGGGCGGCCTTTGCACGGTCGGATTCGAGCACCCGCGCCGCGACCAGCACCTCGCGCGCCACCAGGGCATCGAGCAAGGCTCGACCCACTCCTGTCGCATCGCAGTCGGCCCGCAGCACCAGCTCTTCCACCATGCTGTGCTGCGCATCGAAGACCAGCCAGCCCGCCTCTCCCTGCGCCCCCACGGCCGCCAGCACCTGGACGTGCGGGTCCTGCCTCCAGGCAGACCACCGCTCTTGCAGGTATTCGCTGCCCTGCGGCAGAAGCCGGTAGTATGCCTCCAGGGCGGCCCTCAGGCTGGGTCCGAGGCTCCCCGTGGTTACCTCCAAGGTATCCGCCATCCGTCTCCCCCCTCCTGGTTGTCGGCCCACCGAGACCGACGCGATGGTTGCCCGGGATTTCTCTTGCCGCGGCCCGGGGCCTGCGCGGTCTGCCCTGTCCCCCGGTACGTCCTGACTCCAGTGTAGCGGTTCCCAGCTTCGGCGCCAACCGCTCGCGCACCGCCCTGAGCTTCGCCAGCGTTCGCCAGCGAGGAAGGATTTGGCGTCTCCCGTGTGGAACTCTGCTGGCACGAGCACCCCTGTCCCGGTATCCCGGGATGTGGCCGGCACGACAGTCTGTCGCAGGCGAGGCGCACGAGGAGAGGAGGAGATGTGATGGCCCTGCAGCGACATTCCACGCTCTTCACCAGGGTGGACCGCCTGGCGGGCAACCTGGTGGAAGCGCGCTGCACGCTCCTGAGCACCACCCGCGAGGCCTTCGGCTGGCTGGTGGCGGAGATCCCCACCCTGCACGTGGAGGAGGCGGGCTGGGAGGTCAACCGCTCGCCTGACGATGCGCCGGGGAGGTACGACGCCCCCCAGCTGACGGGGTGCGTGGCGTACCTGGATGCGGGACCGGTACTGCGCCGCCTGCTGGGAGAACCGCAGCAGGCGATGGGGCGGGAACTGCTCTCCGAATGCATCCGCGGCATCGTGCAGGCAGAAACCTTCTTCATCCGCGAGCGGGGATTCGAGTCAGGCGACGCCTACGACGCGTTCTGGGACCGGATGTATGCCGGCTCCTGCCGCTACTACAGCCACCCCGAGCAGGTGGAGCGCCCCTGGTCGGAGTACGTGGGCAGCGCCCCCCGTGGCCTCAACCTCTACAACCGCAGCATCACCACCAGCGGGCGCCTGGATGACGACGGCCGCTTCATGGTGGCCGGGGCCTTCGTTGACACCTTCCACGAACTGGGGGTGCGGGTCATCATGGACCGCGCGGGACGGGTGGCGCGGGCTGCTGGAGCCTTCGTGCGGGCCCCTGATCGCATCTGTTTCACCACCGTCGAGCACCTGGCGGCCCTGACCGGACGGGACTTCCCTTCCCTTACCAAGAAGGAACTGGGGATCATGGCCGGTGGGTCCGAAGGCTGCAACCACCTGGTGGACCTGCTGCACGCCCTGGCACGGACGGCGGCAGATATGGCGGGCCAGCGATGAGCACCACCGCGCTGGCCCGGGGACGGCCACCGGTGGCATCGGTGGCGCGGGTGGAAGGTTCGCGCCTGCATGTCCCTGGGCCCACCCGCTGGCGGGGAGGGCTGGCATGAACGCGTGGTGGCTGCTCCTGGCACTGCCGGCGGCGGCAGCAGTATGCTGGGTGAAGCTGGAGCGGGGGTGGCGGCCGCGGCAGTCAACCCTGGACTTCTGGCGCCTCTCCCCCCAGCCCTGGTTCAAGAAGGTGGAAGGGTACGTGTACGGCGCCGCCAGCTCCAGCTACCTGAAGCCCGCCGGCTGGCGGTGGTTCACCCGCATGTGGGCACGCTCCGAATCGGCGGCCGGGTACCACGGCAAGGTGCTCACCGGTGCTGACGCCAGCCGTATCGTCAGCCTGCGCCAGCCCCTGCTGGCCACCGACCTCGAGCACGTCATTCCCTACCCCCGGGCGCGCAGCATCATCCTGCAGGAGCCGGAGCCCAGCCTGGCCGTGCTGGAATGCCCCTGCCGGGCGCAGAAGGCTGATGCCTGCCAGCCCCGTGACGTGTGCCTGGTGGTGGGTGAGCCCTTCGTCAGTTTCGCGGTGGACCACCAGCCAGACAAGGCGCGGCGCATCAGTCGTTCCGAAGCCCTGGCCATCATTGAGGCCGAGGAACGACGCGGGCACATCCACACCGCCTGGTTCAAGGACGCCATGCACGACCGTTTCTACGCCATATGCAACTGCTGCTCCTGCTGCTGCCTGGGCATGGAGTCCTATCGCCGGGGCGTGCCGCGCCTGGCTCACTCCGGGTATCGGCCGCTCTTCGATGCCGACACCTGCACCACCTGCGGAGTGTGCCGTTCGCTCTGCCCCTTCGCGGCCCTCGAGCAGGACCAGTCAGGCATGCCCGTCCTCTCTGACGAGCGGTGCATGGGCTGCGGACTATGCGTGTCCCACTGTCCGACCGGGGCGGTTGTCCTGGTGCTGGCACCCGAACGGGGGATACCGCTGGATGTGGAGCGGCTGGCCGCCCGGCCAGCCGGCAGCTATTCCTCGCCTGTTTCCGAGGCGGCTGGCACCAGTTCCAGTGCCAGCGAATTGATGCAGTAGCGTTTGCCTGTCGGCGGAGGCCCGTCGTCGAAGACGTGCCCCAGGTGCCCCCCACAGCGGGCGCACAGGACCTCGACGCGCGTCATCCCATGGCTGCGGTCGACCGCCGTCCCCACGCTGTGCTCACCGGCAGGGGCGGTGAAACTGGGCCATCCGCTCCCGCTGTCGAACTTGGCCTCTGAAGTGAAGAGGACGTTGCCGCAGGCCGCGCAGCAATACGTCCCTTTCTGCCTGGTATACAGGTACCTGCCGCTGAAGGGCGGCTCGGTGTCTTTCAGGCGCAGCACCCGGTACTGGGCGTCACTCAGTCGCTTCCTCCATTCCCTGTCCCGCTCTTCCATTCCCGTCACCTCACTCACCGGGGGACTGGTCAAATCCCGTTGACAAGGATATGCTGGACTCACGCACACCACCAGAGGAGGGTACGCGCCATGCCCGAAGATATGCCCTATGACATCCACCTGGAGGATGTCCCCGCGATGGCGGTGCGCAGTGTGCGCAGGCGAATCCGGGACACCCAGGTGCTGGGTCCCATGATCGGGGAAGCGTTGCAGTCGCTGCTGGAGGCCGGAGGATTGCCTGCCGGCCCGCCGATGCTGCTCTTTCACGACGAAATCCTGCCGGCCCACGACCTCGATGTCGAAGCGGCCTGGCCGGTTTCCGACCCCGCTCTGGCCAATGGCAGGCTCAGCGCCATCCGGGCAGCCGTTGTGTGCCATACCGGGCCCTACGACTCCCTGCAGCCCGTGTACCGGGCTCTGTTCGACTGGATCGAGGCCCACGGACTGGAGCCGACCGCGCCCATTCGCGAAGTGTACATGACCGACCCCCGCACGGTCGCTCCGGAAGAAGCGGTGACCGTGGTCTTCGTGCCGGTGGTCGGCAGCAGCAACGGGCAGGAATGACGCCCCCGAGAGAAGGGGCTCCTGCCCGGGAGCTCCCTCTCTCAGTCGAAGGCGGCCATGGCACGGGCGATGTACTCCACCACGTCCTGCGCGCCTTCCGTCCCTTCCTCGGCCTGGCCCTCGCGGTAGGCACGCGCCAGGACTTCCGCCAGACCCGGCTCCCCGCCTCCCAGCGCCCGTTGCAGCTCGCCCCAGCGCCGGGCCAGCTGCTGGACCCGCGGGTCCCGGGGGCTCAGTCCGTCCTCCATGGCCTCCTGCACCTGGCGCACCAGGTGCGGCCACTCTCGCGCCGCCGCATCCACGCTGCCGTCACCCGTCAGTTCGCGCTGTCGGCGCATTGCCTCCAGGTGCGCGGCCAGGAACTCTTCTTTGCGCTCCATCGCTCTACCCCACTCCCCCTCTGCTGCTCGTGCCATGGAGACCCGGCCTGCCACCACCGTAGCGGCCGCTGCGTTTGCTTCAGTCTCCCCCGTGTTCCGGATGCCCCGTTCTCCCGAGCGGCCGCGGGCATGCCGCGCGCTCCCTCCGCGCCATCTGCGCACACTACATCCGCTGGTCGTAGTAGCGGTAGAAGAACGCGTAGACCAGGATCTGCGCCGCTACCAGCAATCCCAGTACGTCCCACAGGGGGACCCTGAGCGGGATGCCGGAGGCCACCCCGGCCAGCATGGCCACGGCGGCCAGCAGCACGAAGGTCGATAACGCCCCGTAGGAAGCCCTGCCGGTGACCGCCAGGGTTCTTTCGTCACGGGGTTCAAGGCCGCGCTCCCGCAGCTCCTGCTCCCGGCGCGTGCGGGCCTGCCGGGCAACGGAGGTGGCCATGGCAGCCACAGCCAGGCTGAGACCTGCCTCCACCCGCCCGCGCAGCAGGAGCAGGGCAGCCGCGACCAGCACCATGCCCTGGAAGACCCCTTCAGCCATCCCGCGCTGTCTCGGGTTCATGCCTGCTCCTCTCCTCCCTCCTCGGCCAGGAAGACCTCCTCCACTGCCAGCCCGAACACCCTGGCCAGCCGGAAGGCCAGCAGAATCGAAGGGTTGTACCGCCCCCGCTCGATGGAGATGACCGTCTGCCGGGATACCCCCACCCTGGCCGCCAATTCCTCCTGGGTCAGTCCGGCCTGTTCGCGCAGCTCGCGCACCCTGTTCCGCACGCCCCTTACCCACCGCCTATGTAAAGCTCGCTTTACATAGAGCATACTTCCGTTCTCGCGCCCTGTCAAGCCGACGTCACCCCCGGGGGACAAGGCGGAGGAGCGCGGTTGTTGAGCCTGCGCTGTCAGCGCGGTACAATGGCGCCAGCAGCCAGGCGAGGAGGGATGGGGCGTGCGCATCGAGGTTGATACCGCCTTCGACATCGGCGACCGGGTGCGGGTACGGGAAGAGCAGGGGTGGCGCTGGGCCACCGTGGCTGCCGTGATGGTGGAGGTGGGCGGCGAGCTCAACGTGTTCTACCGCCTGCACGCCGAAGGACCGGCACTGGAATGCAACCCGGTCATCGAGGAGCACCTGCTGCAGGGTAACCCTCCCGGCAACTCCTTCCGCCCGCGGGACGACCGCGACACGCTTCCCGGGTAGAGCCGCCGCATCTGGCCTCCAGGAAGGCTCTGCGCTCACCACCTGTCCCCGGCCGCGGACCACACCTTTCGGGCCCGGGACTGGTAGAATAGGAAGCGGGGTGCCGCCCGTCTCGTGCCTGGCAGGCGGTCGGCGGGCGTGGCCGGAGTTGCCGGGCACCACCAGTGAAGCAGGACAGGAAAGGAAGAGCGCGGATGAGCGGGCAGAGGAGTGCCATGTTCGATGTCCTCAAGGGTCTGGGTATCATGTCGGTGGTATTCAGCCACGTGTACCGTGGCGGCACGGACTTCGTCGCGGTCTTCGTCCGTGAGCTGGCGATGTGGAGCGTGCCGATGTTCTTCATGGTGCAGGGGCATTTCATGCCGGCGGGGGCCAGGAACTGGCTTGCCAGCACCTGGAAGCGGCTGCGCTCGGTGTACGCGGTATACCTGGTGTGGGCAACGGCCTACGGGGTGTACTACTGGGTCACCGTTGGCAAGAAGTTCACCCTCCTTGACCTGGTGCTGGGCCGCACCGCCCTGCACCTCTACTACATGTTCCACTACATAGTGTTCGCCGTCTTCTGCCCCCTGCTCTACTTCCTGCCCCGCCCGGCCCGCCTTGCCTGCCTGTGGGCAATGGTGGGCAGCAACCTGGCCCTGACCGCGGTCCTCGAGGTCTCCAGGACCTACCAGCTGCACCTCATCTCGTACAGTGGCCCCAACCCGGTCAAGTGGTGGGGGTTCGTGGCCGTGGGCATGCTGGTGGCCGAGTATCCCCACCTCAAGGACTACATCGCGCGCCACGCGCGCACCTTCTTCCTGGGTGCGCTGGCCGTGGCACTGGTGGGCCTCTTCGAGCCCTACCTGGCCAACACGCTGGGCTACCTGTTCAACAAGGTCGCCCTGTGGCCGCTGGCCCTGGGACTCACCCTGGCGCTGGCCATCTACTACAGCTCGCCCCGTGCCTGGGGAACCCACAACCTGGCGTACGTGGGCCAGCGCACCTTCGGCATCTACCTGGGGCACTTCTTCCTCGTGGACCCACTGCGACGCCTGGTGCCCGGCGACCGCACCCTGGTGGCCATCGTCATCCTGCTGACCTGCCTGGCGGTCATCGCCGCCTGGCGGCGACTGGTGCAGCGCTGGCGCCGGCCAGCCCCGGGGACTTCCATTTCCTAGCGGCCCTTTAGGCACGGCGGCACCGTCGAGAAAGGAGTCCGAATCATGTACCAGATCTACTACTACCGGGTGTACGAAACGGGGGGGGAAATCAACCTCGACCAGCTGGAACGGGACCTCGGCCGCGCGCACGACATCTCCCGCTCCCGCTTCGCGCGCCTGGCCCCCAAGTCCATCCGCATGGAGCAGCCGCCCCTGCAGTTGACCGTGGGGACCGCCCTGGCCGGCAACGGGGGACCGGAGCTGCAGCTGACGGTTCGCGCCAAGATCTTCGACATCGGGGCCATCAGCCTGTGCCTGGCGGCGGAACGTCACGACGACCGCCTGCTCGACATCGCCGTCAGTTCGGCGGAGGACGGGTGGCTGGAGGAACAGTTCGCGCAGGGCCTGGCCCTGGTGCGTGGCATCCTGGAGCCCTGCCTGGGCGACCTGCAGGTAGACATCGACTTCTACGAGGACTTCACCGTCTACGTCGTGGACAGCCCGGCACTGGTGCAGGACCCGGTGGCGGTGCTGATGGGGGAACACGGGCCCTTCAGCCAGCAGGTACGCGAACAGGTGCTGCGCAACACCCTCAGCTACACCCTGGACGACTATGCCATCCTCTCCTGGGACTCGGCGCTGCTGTGCGATCGGGAACCCCCGGTGGACCTCATCGAGCTCATCGAGTTTGCCAACGTGCAGTTGCTGGAACTGCGTTACTATGACCGGCTGCTGGGTGCCCACATGACCAAGATGTACGAGGACATCAAGTCCGTCGACCGCTCCGGCTACCGGCCTCCGCGGCGCTACCGGGCCATCATGAGCCAGCTGATGGAGACTATTGCCGATGTCACCGAGGTGACGGAGAAGATTGTCAACCTCATCAAGATTACCGAGGACATCTACTACGCGCGCGTCTATGACCAGTGCCTGAAGGTACTGAGGGTGCAGAACTGGATTGACAGTGTGAACCGCAAGATCAGCGTGCTGCAGCAGAACTACTCCATGCTCAGCAACGAGGTGAACATCCAGCACTCCAACTTCCTGGAGTGGATCATCATCATACTCATCGCCATGGAGTTCGCACTGGCCATCTGGCAGAGCCTGTAGTCGCCGCGGCTCCACCGCCGGGTCCCCGGGTGCAATGCAACAGTGAAGCGAGGGCCGGCAGGCCGGCCCTCGCTTCTCCGTCTCCCTCAGGCTGTCCCCACCTGTTCCTGTTGTCGCGCTCCCCCGCTACGGCATGGCGGAAGGCAGGGCCGTGCACAGCCACGGGAAGGCCACCAGGAGGGCGGTGCATACCACCTGGGCGGCCAGAAACGGCCAGATGCCGCGGAAGATGACCTCCAGCGGCACCTCCGGCGCCACTCCCTTGATGACGTAGACGTTCATCCCCACCGGCGGCGTGATGACCCCCATGGCCACCACCATCACGATGATGACGCCGAACCATATGGGGTCATACCCCAGGGTACCGACCACGATGGGGTAGAAGATAGGGATGGTGAGGAGGATCATGGCCAGCGCGTCGATGAAACAGCCCAGCACGAAATACACCAGGACGACGATGGCCATGATGACCGCCGCCGGCAGGTCGAGACTGCCGGCCCACGTCGCCAGTTCGAATGGCACCCGGCTGACGGCCATGAAACGTCCGAACATCATGGCCGCCGCCACCATCAGCATGATCATGGCCGTGGTGCGAGTGGCATCCAGCAACGATTGGCCGAAGGCCTTGCGGGTCATGCTCCTCCCCAGCAGGGTCACCGCCAGCACACCCCCCGCTCCCACTGCCCCCGCTTCGGTAGGCGTGAACCAGCCAGCGAACAGCCCGCCCACCGACAGGGCGAACACCACCAGCACCTCCCACAGGCCGCCGGAGAGCGCCTGCACCCGTTCCCGCCAGGAGGAGCGCGCTCCCGCCGGGCCCAGCCCTGGCTGGCGCCAGGTGAGCAGCACGATGGTGAGAATGTAGAGGAGCATGAGCAGAAGCCCGGGGACGATGCCGGCCACGAACAGCTTGCCGATCGACTGCTCGGTAGCGGTGCCGTAGACGATGAAGATGACGCTGGGAGGAATCAGCACTCCCAGCACGCCCCCCGCCGCGATGCTGGCCGTGGCCAGCGACTCGTCGTAGTGGTACTTCTTCATCTCCGGCAGGGCGATGGCCCCCATGGTGGCCGCAGTGGCGGTGTTGGAACCGCAGATGGCACCGAAGACGGCGCAGGCCACCTGCGTGGCGGCCGCCAGCCCCCCGGGGAGGTGTCCCACCAGGCTGTAGGCAAAGCGGTACATGCGCGTGCCGATGCCGGAGTGGTAGGCCAGGAAGCCCATCCACACGAACATGGCGATGACGCTCAACGAGTAGGAGGTGAAGGCATTGACGATCTCCTTGCCTACCATGTCCAGTCCCGCCGACCAGGAAGTGAGCAGGCTGAACCCCACTGCCCCCACCAGGGCCATCGCATAGGAAATGGGCATCCTCAGCGCCAGCAACACGATGAAGACGCCCACGCCCAGTGCTCCGATTCCGACCGGTGTCATCTCATCAACGTCCCTTGCACTCCCTCACTGTACTTCCGGTTCCGCCTGCCCCAGGCCCTGCGCCAGGGCCATGCTGCCCAGCCAGGCACGGGCTGACTCTGCCGTCCGCCAGGCCAGCGCCAGGCTCAAGGCCAGCAGTCCGGCTGCCAGCAGGTAGGCGACCGGGGCCAGCGGTACCTGGAGCGTCGACGACACCAGCCCTTTGACCCGCATGGTGTTGGCGTAACGGGACAGGTCGATGGCTACCAGCAGCCACATCCCGCACGACACCCCGTGTATCAACGTGTCCAGCAGCGCCTGCAGGGACGGAGCCAGCCGGCCGGCCACCAGGTCCACCGCGATGTGGCCGTTCTGGACTGCGCAGTTGGCCAGCGCCAGGCCGATGGCCAGCCCGGTGAGAATCCCTACTAGGTCGTAGGTGCCGCTGATGGGGCGGTGTAGCACCGCTCTCATCAGGACATTAGTCACCACCAGCACCATGACCGCAGCCAGGCACAACCCCGCCAGCCGGTCCAGTTGCCGGCTGAGGTCCGCCACCAGGCGACCGAACATACCCATGACATACCCTCCTTGCTACTGTCCTACTTGAACTGCCGGTTGTACTTTTCCGCCAGCTGGATGACGGTGTCCAGGGCTTCCTTCCCGTTCAGCCCCTGTTTATCCAGCGCCGCGACGAACTCCTGCTGGATGGGGGTCACGCGCTGAATCCAGCGTTCGGCCTCCTGCGGGGAGAGCTCGATGACTTCCATGCCCTTCTCTTCCACCGCGTACTTCATGGCCGCCTCGTTCTGCTCGTCCCACAGCCCGGCCGCGACCTTCTCGAAGTATTCCTGGTTGACCTTCTCGATGGCCGCCTGGGTTTCGGCGTCCAGCGAGTTCCACTTGTCCAGGTTCATGGTCACGAAGAAGAGCGTGTTGTACAGGAAGGGGGTGCGGGTCAGGTAGCGGGTGACTTCCGCCTGCTTCCACCCCTGCAACACTTCCACCGGCCCCAGGTTGGCCTTGACCACGCCCTTGGACAGCGCTTCGTAGGCTTCCGACTGGGCCATGGCCACCGGCGTGGCCCCCAGTGCCGACAGGGTCTTGGCACTCAGTCCCGTAGCCCTGATTTCCAGCCCCTTCAGGTCCTCCAGGGTACGCACCGGCACCTTGGAGAAGATGTCGCCCGGTCCAGTGGTCAGCACCATCATCAGCTTGGTATCCTGCACTTCCTTGGGGTTGAGCTTCTTGATGCCTTCCCAGGCCGTCCAGCTGGCGGCCCTGGAGTTGGCGTAGGTGACGCCAGGCAGCTCGAAGGCCTCCAGCACCGGGAAGCGTCCCCGCGTGTAGGAGAAGCAGGAGATACCGATGTCCGCTACCCCGCTGACCACGCCGTCGTAGGTGGCGTCAGCCTGCAGCAGGGTCTGCCCGGGATAGCTGGTGATCTTCACCTTGCCACCGGTCGCTTCTTCGATGGCCGCTGCCCACGGCTGCACCAACTGCGTCTCGATGGGGTGGGTGGCAGGCCAGAAATGGGCGAGCCGCAACTCCACGGGTTGCACT
>JARYMO010000310.1 GCA_029907055.1 Syntrophomonadaceae bacterium
GGTCTGCTCTCGCAGGTACTGCGCCGCACCCGCCGCGCGCCTGAACCTTATCGTTATGCGGCCAAGCCGAAAGAGGGCTTCCAGGGTTCACGCCGCGTGCGGGTCTTGGCGGGCGATTGCACCCACGTGCGCATCTGCGGGCGGGACACGGTGGTGCTGCAATTGACCGATGGCGAGACAGGATTGTTTCTGGCGCTGGAGGTGCTGGACGGCGAGAGCCAGGATGACCTGCAGGGCCCGATCGCTGAAGTCGCCGCCGCGGTGGGGGCGGAGGTCTTCGTGAGCGATGATGCGGATCCCATGAAGGCGGTCGCCGATGCACTGGGGCTGGAACATGGCCTGTGCCAGCAGCACGTGGTACCCAACAAGCTGACCCTCCTGGTGAGCATTGCCGGACAGTTGGAGAAGCAACGGGCAAGTGGTAGACTCACCCCGTGCGCCCAGGACAAGGTGGCCCAGGCGCTGGAGGATGTACTGGCGTTGGAGGAGTTGATCCTGGGGCGCTGTCCCGGCAGCCAGACCCACCTGGACGCGCTGGCCCGGCGGTACGAGCGCGAGCCGCTGCCGGGCAAAGGCCAGCGGGCCACGCCCTTTGCCCGGTTGAAGCTGTTGACCGGGGGCCTGGCCGCCAATTGGCCGCGGCTGACGTTGACCGAGAGCCGCCGCGATGCGCAGGGGCGACGCTTCGTCCCGGCGACGAACAACGTGAGTGAGCAGCAGATTGGGCTGAATATCAAGGAGCGCTACCGGACGATGCGCGGCTACAAATCGGAGACCAGCCTGCGGCGGGTGGTGACGTTAACCGCCTACCTGCGGGACGCCCGGGATGAGCAAGCCTTGATCCGAGCGCTGGCCGCGTAGGGCCGGAGCAAACAGAGGCCGGGGTATGCCCGGCGATTTCTTGGGCGAAAAAGTCCACCGCTGAGTGGACAGTCACTTATATTCGACCCGCTGGACAACCTGGATACCGCATGATATAATGAAAAATAGTCCCCTACCTGCAGGTCGTCTTGCACGCACCAGGGAAAGGTCATCTCGAAGCGGCAAGGGGCCTTTCAGCCAGGAAAGAGAGGAAAAGCGCGATGGATGAAAACATCCTTCCCGAACTGGACGCCCCCGGGGTCGATGATTCCCGCCCCCCGCCCACGCAGGAACCCAGCCTAGCAGAAGAGGGCCTGCCTGGAGAACCAGCGTTGGAAGCGCGCGGCGCCGGCCCCGTTGGTCAAGCCGAGGAAACACCTGCCGCCGCCCCGTCCACGACGGGGGCTTTCTTTTCCCCCAGCCCTCCAGCCGCCCCCTTCCCCCTGGCCGCCGCGCTGCTCAACCTCACCGGGCTGGGGTTGGGGTACCTCTATCTGCGCCGCTGGATTCGCTGGGCCATCCACCTGGCCTTTACCGTCATTCTACTCGTCGTGGCGTACCTGATGAACCCCGCCGGCCTTCCCTGGTTATGGCTCGGCATCGGCGGGGCCTGGCTGGTGTGGATGGTGGTGGACGGCTGGCTGCAGGGCGCGCGGCTGCGGCGCGCAGCACCGGAACGGCCGGCCGGCCGCTGGTGGCTGCCCACCGTCATCGGGATCGTCGCCGTGGCCCTGGTGGCCGGCGGGGTGTGGTGCTACCTCTTTTTCGGCCAGCGCGAGTTCGATGCGGGCATGGCCGCCTACCGGTCCGGCGACTGCCGGCAGGCCATCCACACCATGAACTGGGTCACCTCCTTCTACGAGCTTACCCTCAGCCCCAACGTGGCCACCGCTGACCGGACCATCGTCGAGTGCAGCCTGCTCGTCTACGCCGAGAACCAATGGCAGGACGCGGCCTACGACGAAGCCGCCGCCGGGTACGAGACGTACCTGGACAACTACCCCGGCGGGGAGCTCGTCCCCCTGGCCCGCGAGCAGGCCGCCGAGGTTTACCTTGACTGGGC
>JARYMO010000019.1 GCA_029907055.1 Syntrophomonadaceae bacterium
CCTCGCTGGCCTTCAGCACCGCCCGGCTGCGCTCCACCTCGGCGCGCGCGGCAGCCACGGCCTCCGGCCGGCTGCCTTCCCGCAGCAGCGCCAGCTGCGCCTCCGCCGCCGCCAGCCGCTGGCGGTCGAGCTGCGCGGCCACCCGGTAGCGGTCCAGCTCTTCCTGCGCCAGCGCCCCCGCCTCGAACAGGGCCTCCCGGCGCTGCAGCTCGGCCGCGCTCTTCTCGCAACTCAGGCGCGCCATCTCCAGGTTGGCCTCGGCATTCTTGATCTCCTGGGCCCGGGCCCCGGACAGCAGGTCGTTCAACTGGGCCTCGGCCTTGAGCAGGGCCATGGCGTCCCGCTCACGCTGCGCCACCAGGTCATTGCGGGTCAGCGTCGCCAGCACCTGCCCCCTGCGCACGGAATCCCCCTCCCTGGCTGCCAGGGTCTCCAGCGTGCCAGGCGCCCGCGCGCTCAACTGCACGGTGGTGGCCTCCACCGTACCCGAGGCCTCCAGGGCTTCCCCCTTCTCCGCCAGGTAGGCATGGTATCCCCACCACCCCGCGTAGCACAGCCCTGCCAGCACCACCAGTGCCACCAACCGCTTGACCGCCGTCACCGCGCCCACCCCTCCGCTCGCGCCGCCAGGTAAACTCTCGACCGGCTCATAGTTTCCCTGCCTCCACCCTACCACGTCCTCCCCCTTGAAACAAGGGGACGCTCTTCTCGTTTCAGGCCGAAACAAGGGGACGCTCTTTCTGTTTCAGCCTTCTCCCACCGCAACAGGACGTGCACCGCGTTTCGTCTCTCACCTGCCCGCGCCGCTGGCTCCGATCTCCTTGATTCCCGCCGCAGGGCCAGGAATGGGGCAACGCGTGGCTGATGACAGAAACGCGAAACCGCCGGGCCCGGAGGCCTGGCGGTGGTGGAGCATGCTGCAGGCGGGGAAGCGGCCGGTCTGCTAGCCCAGCAGTTCGGCCAAGCGGGCGAAGTCCTCCACTTTCACCTTGTCCATCACTTCGTCCAGCGGGCGCATCATCTCGCAGGTCTCGCCGTTGGCACACTTGATGACCACCCGGTTCAACACCCGCTGGTACCCCTCGGCTCCCTGCACGATGCGGTAGTAACGGGTAATGCGCGAGAAGTGGGCCCGCATGAAGGTGCTGATATCAATGGCAGTCGGGACGATCTCGATGCGCAACAGGGCGTGCTCGGTGAGCACCCAGTCCAGCTCCCGGTAGCCCCGCTCCAGGGGCGCAGGCTCGCGATACTCGCGGTACCAGGCCAGCACCTGGCCGGCATTGGCCACCGCTTCCCTGAAGGCTCCGTAGGCAACGTCGCGCATGTACAGCCGGACCTGTTCCTGCTCCATTGTCAGCCCCCCCTTCTGCCTACTGAATTCGGCGCCGCACCCGCGTCTTCCTCCCCGGCGCTCCCCGCGGCGGCTCTCCTGGCGACAGAGAGGTATACTGGAAACAGGAGCCGCAACGGCCTGGCGGGGAGGCTGCCGCAGTGAGAGTGTTCGAGAAAGAATGCCGCAGTGCCCTGGTGAAGTCCGGCATCCCGGGCACCGAGTACTGCCTCAACCCTTACGGGGGCTGCGCGCATGCTTGCGTGTACTGCTACGCGGCCTTCATGCGCCGCTTCCTGGGCACCGACCTGCCGTGGGGGTCTTTCGTGCAGGTCAAGGTGAACTTCGCCCAGCGCCTGGCCGCGCAACTGAAACGGCCCAAGCAGGGGACGGTGCTGCTCTCCACCGTCACCGACCCCTACCAGCCGGTGGAACGCCACTACTGCCTCACCCGCGCCTCGCTGGAAGCGCTGGCCGGCACGGGGCTGCGCGTGTCCATCCTCACCAAGTCGGACCTGGTGGTGCGCGACCTGGACGTCATCACCCGGCTGCCGGACGTCGAGGTGGGGTTTTCCGTCACCACCGCCGAGGACGACACCGCCCGCTGGCTGGAGCCCGGCGCCCCGGGCCCCTCGCGCCGCTTCGCCGCCCTGCACACCCTGGCGGCCGCCGGCGTCCGCACCTGGGTCTTCGTCTCCCCGGTCATCCCCGCGGTGGCAGACTCGGAGGCCGCCCTGGCCGCCATCCTGGAACGGGCGCGCGAGGCAGGGGCGGCCTGGGCTGACTACGACCCCCTCAACTTCTACCCTTCCGCGGTGGCCAACCTGCACCGCCTGTTCTCCCGCCGCTGGCCGCAGCGGGTGCCGGCGCTGCAGGAGGCCCAGCGCGACGTCCACGCCTACCGGGAGCGCGTGGCAGCGCTGGCCGCCGCCGTGTGGCCCCGCTTCGGCTACGACCTCTCCTGAGGACCGCCGCACGACGTTTATCTGGCCCTGGCTGACGCCAACCGCGGCCCGCGCCGGCAGGCTCAGTGTCCCGCGCCGAGATGCTCCACTGCCGAGCAGGTCAGGCCTTCTGCACCTCCGGGTACTCCACGCCGAAGGTCTCCACCCTCACCGTGCGCATGCGCTGCGGCTCCAGGGGCCGGTCAGTGACGTCCCTGGGCACGGCCACCAGGCGGTCGACCTCCTCCATCCCCGCGGTCACCCGCCCGAAGGCCGCGTACTGCCCGTCCAGGTGGGGGGCATCGGCCACCATGATAAAGAACTGGGACCCGGCCGAATCCGGGTGCATGGCGCGGGCCATGGAAACGACTCCCCGCTGGTGTTTGAGACTGTTGGCAAACCCGTTGGCGGCGAACTCGCCGCGGATGGTGTACCCCGGCCCGCCGGTGCCCGTCCCCTGCGGGCACCCACCCTGGACCACGAAGCCGGGGATGACGCGGTGGAACACCTTCCCGTCGTAGAACCCCTGTCCTGCCAGGGCAATGAAGTTGGCCACGGTGTTGGGCGCGACCTCAGGATACAGTTCCAGCGTGACAGAGCTGCCGTTCTCCATGGTGATCGTCGCTTCAGGGTTCCTGTTCACCGGCATCTTCCTTTCTTTTCTCAGGTACCCACATCATACCCGGAACCGTCCCCGGGCGTCACCCTCCTGCCACCTCCCGGTACACCCGCAGGTAGCCCGCGGTTTCGGCCGCCACGCTGAAGCGCCCGGCCACCAGGCGGCGGGCCCGCTCTCCCATCTGGCGGCGCAGCACGGGGTCGGCGCTCAGCCGCTCTACCGCCGCCGCCAGCTCTTGGGCGTCATGCACGTAGAACCCCTCCCGCCCCGGCTCCATCACCCCCAGGTTGCCGACCACCGCCGTCATCACCGCCGGCTTGCCCAGGCTCATGGCCTCCAGGGCGGCCTGCGGCTGCCCCTCGCTGGCCGAGGTGTTCAGCACCGCATCCGCCAGCCCCAACCAGGACGCCACCTCGCAGTGGGGGATCTCCCCCGCGTACACCACCCAGGGCAACTGCTCCATGCGACGGATGAGCCGGGCGGCGTATTCTGCGTCAAGCACTCCTCCCAGCACCAGCAGCCGCAGTCCCGGGCGCGTGCGGGCCACCGGGGCCATCCCCTCCAGCGCCAGCTCCAGCCGTTTCACCGGCCGCAGCCCGCCCGCCCACACCCAGACCACCTGCCCGGGCTGCAGGCCGGCATCCTCCCGCCGCAGCGGCGGCCCCGGCTCCAGCTCCACCCCCTGCGGGATGACGGTCACCGGTGTGGCCAGCCGAGGGACTCCCTCCGCCAGCAGCCGGAGGTGTTCGCGGCTGAACACCACTACCGCCCTCGCCACCTCCAGCGCCCGCCGCACCCGGGCCGAGCCCTCCCCGCCCAGCTGCAGGCTGAGGTCGGTGCCGGTGGCGGTGACCACCCAGGGGTACTGTCCCAGTTCAGGCACCACCTCCAGCGCCGTCCCCATGTGCCCGGCATGGAAGCCGTGCACCAGGGCGGGGGGCCGCTCCGCCAGCGCGGCCTGCACCGCCCGCGGCCAGTCCGCCTCCTCCATGGTCACCACCTGCACCTCCAGCCCCTGCCGCTGCAGGGCGCAGCTGATGCGGCGCACGGTGGTGCTGTTTCCGCGGGGGGCCCACAGGTAGGGGGTGAGCATCAGCACCCGCACTGCCCGTCCCTCACCACAGCCGGGAGGCCAGGACGACCTCGAAGCACTCGCAGTACTCGCCCCTGCCGGTCATCCCTCCCCGGTAGCGGTTGAGGCCTGCCACCGCCTGGTGGTACGCCACCCCGCTCACCTGGGAGACGTGCATCCGCAGGGCCTCGAGCTTGTCGGCCATGACCGCGCTGATGTCGAGGACGAACCCGGCCCGCGGCAGCGGCGTCCACACCTCGTAGCCCAGCACGGTCTGAACCCTCCAGGGCTGGTCCCCGCACTCCGCGAACCAGGGCCCGGCGGCGCGGCGGACGGCCTCGCTCACCAGCGCGTGGGTGGCGCGGTGGTCGCGGGGTTCGTCGCCGGCATGCGGCAGGTAGACCACGTGTGGCCGCAGCTCGCGCAGCAGGGCCACCAGTCTCGTCAGCAGGGCGGTGTCGTCCTGCAGCCCGCCATCCGGACAGCGGAGAAACACCTGCTTCTCCGCTCCCAGCCGGCCCGCCGCCGCCGTCGCCTCCGCCTCGCGCCGCGCTGCCAGCTCGTCGCCCCGGCACGACAGGCTGCCCGCGCCTCCCGAGGTCAGGTACACCACCGTCACGCGGTGGCCGGCCAGCGCGTGCAGGCGCATGGCCCCCCCGCAGCCGATGATATCGTCGTCCGGGTGGGGGGCGAACACCGCCACCCGCAGCTCCTCCTCCTGCATGGCCCTCCTCCCTTCACCCCGCTGACAGGTGTGTTACACTGAACATACCATACCCGCAACCAGGGGACGCGCTTTTCGTTGCACTGCGCCCGCCGGGCGCGGGACGCCCGACCCGTCCCGGCCGCCGACTGCCTGCCCGGCAAGGAGGCTCACCGCCGTGTCGCTGCTCGTCACTACCCCCGAAGAAATGCGGCAACAGGGGATATCCTGCCTGGACTTCATCCTGGTCAGCGGCGACGCCTATGTCGACCACCCTGCCTTCGCCGCCGCCCTGCTGGGCCGTTTCCTGCAGGCCCACGGGTACAGGGTGGGGCTGATTGCCCAGCCGCGCTGGCAGAGCCCCGACGATTTCCTGGCCCTGGGGGCGCCGCGCCTGGCCTTCGGGGTCAGCGCCGGCAACCTGGACAGCATGCTGGCCAACACCACCGCCGACAAGAAGCGCCGCCGCAGTGATGCTTACAGTCCCGGCGGAACCCCCGGCCTGCGCCCGGACCGCGCCACCCTGGTGTACTGCAACCGCCTGCGCGAGCTGTTTCCGGCCGTCCCGCTCATCATCGGCGGCATCGAGGCCAGCCTGCGCCGCCTGGCCCATTACGACTACTGGGAGGACCGGGTACGGCGCTCCATCCTGCTCGACAGCCGCGCCCACCTGCTGGTCTACGGCATGGGCGAGTACCCCCTGCTGGAGGTGCTGCGGCGCCTGGACGCCGGCCAGGACATCCGCGCCATCACCTCGCTGCGCGGCACCGCCTACGTGACCGCGGAGCCCCCCGAGGAGGGGGAATGGGTCACCCTGCCCCCCTACGAGGAGGTGGCCTCCAGCCCCGAGGCCTTCAACCGGGCCACGCGCACCGCCTACCTGGAGAGCAACCCCTACTGCGGGCGCGGCCTGCTGCAACGCCACGGCGACCGCTGGGTGGTAATCAACCCGCCGCCCCTGCCGCTCACCACGGAGCAGCTGGACGCCGTCTACGACCAACCCTTCACCCGCCAGCCCCACCCCCGCTACCGCCAGGCAGGCGGGGTGCCGGCGCTGGAAACCGTGCGCCATTCGCTCACCTCGCACCGCGGCTGCTTCGGGGGATGCCACTTCTGCAGCCTGGCCCTGCACCAGGGCAAGTTCATCCAGAGCCGCAGCCCGGCATCGCTGCGGCGCGAAGCGCAGGCGGTGTGCGCCCTGCCCGGCTTCGCCGGCACCATCACTGACGTGGGCGGTCCCAGCGCCAACATGTACCGGCTGGGGGGCCGCCAGCCCGAGCGCTGTCGCTCCTGCCGCCGGGTGAGCTGCCTGTTCCCCGATGTCTGCGCCTGGCTGGACACCGACCACCGACC
The DNA here is from genome assembly GCA_029907055.1 of Syntrophomonadaceae bacterium. Classification (GTDB taxonomy): domain Bacteria; phylum Bacillota; class Syntrophomonadia; order Syntrophomonadales; family Syntrophothermaceae; genus JARYMO01. The sequence goes on from JARYMO010000019.1 coordinate 6,025, forward strand.
CTCTGTACAGCTGCTGCGCGCCTTGCGCCAGCTCCCGGGCATCCGGCGGGTGTTCGTGGCCTCCGGGGTGCGCTTCGACCTGGTGCTGGCCGACCGCTCCTCCGCCTACCTGGAAGAGTTGTGCGCCCACCACGTGGGTGGGCAGCTCAAGATTGCCCCCGAGCACGTGGTGGACCACGTGACCGCGGCCATGGGAAAACCGGGACGGGCCTGCTACGAGAGGTTCATCCGCGCCTTTGCCGAAACCAACCGCCGGCTGGGCCGCCGCCAGTACCTGGTCCCCTACTTCATGGCATCCCACCCCGGCTGCCGCCTGCAGGACATGCTGGAGCTGGCCCTGTGGGTCCGCGACCACCTGGGTCACTTCCCGGAACAGGTGCAGGACTTCACCCCCACCCCCATGACGGTGTCCACCGCCATGTACCACACCGGCCTGCACCCGTTTAACGGCCGCCCACTGGCGGTGGCGCGCACCCCGCAGGAGCGGGCCGCCCAGCGCGCCCTCCTGCAGTACCGCGACCCCCGCGCCCGCGCCACGGTGGAGCGCGCGCTGCACCTCCTGGGCCGGACAGACCTCATCGGCGAGGGGCGTCACTGCCTGCTGCGTCCCCTGCCCCCGAGGGGCCCGGCCAGCAAAAAACCGCCCCCTAGTGGGGGCGGTTGAGCGCTCCTCCCGGCGTGCAGGCGGCAAATAACCCCAGCAACGCAGGCTGGGCCAGCACCAGGTCCACCGCGGTGTCCACCGACGGGTGGCCCAGGAACTCGTTCATCAGCTGGCTCACCTGCGGGGACACCACCTGGCAACTGAACCCCCGCACCAGCTCCCTGCCTGCCAACCGGAAATCACAGTGTTCTAACAGCCGGGCAATCTCCTGGCGCCGCAATTCGCTCACGCCGCGCACCGCCTCCCTTCCCGTGCTCCTTTTGTCCCCACCGGGCTAGCCGCTGGTCCCCACGATGCGGGTGACCTGCCATCCCTGTCCCTGCTTGAGGCGCTGCACCACTTCCTGCAGGCGCTCTTCCGGCACCTCCGGCAGCTCCAGCATGTGCAGGGCCGCCTGCAGGTAGCGGACCCCCAGGTCCACCGCACCCGGCGGGTGGGGGATCTCGAAGTAGGCCAGCACGGGGAAGGGCAACGGGTAGCCGGGCTCGGCCGCCAGCAGGTAGAGGTCATTGTTCTTGGTCATGGGGATGGAGCCCAGGGGCACCTGCCCCGGTTCCACCGGCAGCGGCACCTCCTCCACCACCACCCTGAAGCCGCGTCGCTCCAGGTAGTCGCGCAGGAGCTCCACCTCCTCGGCGGTGAACAACTCGTTCACGTAGTCCTGGTCCCAGTGCGCCGTGGGCGAGTCGGGACGGTAATCGCGGATGAGCTCCGCGTAGGGGGCGACCGGTGCTTTGCGCCCCTCGTAGAACCACTGCAGCACGACTCCCTCGCAATCCCTCCAGTGGTCAACCCTTGACCACGCCTTGAACAACCGCACCGTCACTCCCCCCATCCCGTGCTTGCGGCCGGGCCGCCTGCGGGCAGCCCGCCGCGCTCTTCCTCTTTCTCGTCTCCCCGCCAGCCCGCCGCCGGCAGGCGGCGCGAACAGGCAGTCGCCGCTTTCCTCCGCCTGCGCCCCTCAGTACCAGTTCTTGCGGCAGTAGTCCGACCCGTCCAGGGGCACCACTCGCCATTCCTGCCACTGGTCACCCGGCCACGGCAGCCGGTGACGCCCTGCCAGTTCGGCGGGGTGACACAGCGAGGTAACGACGGTGGGAACGCCGCGCCGCCGTCGCAGTTGCAGCAACCGCAGCAGGGCACGCGCCGCCGCCGCGTCTACCCGCACCGAGTCCAGCCCGTCCAGCACCAGCAGGCGGACGCTGCCCATCTCCCACCACAGCCCGGTCGTCTGCCGGGTGGCGACCTGCCCCGCGCGCCAGAAGCCCACGGTCGCGCGGCCCGCCGTCCCGTGCCGCAGCCATTCCCCTGCCTCTTTGCCGGCGCTGCCCGACACGAAGCCCGCCGCCACCGCGACCGCCAGGTGCGACTTGCCCGTGCCCTCGGGCCCATGCAGCCACAGGCCCGCTGGCGCTTGACCACCGGCCTCAAGCCAGCTGGCGGTGCAGACGGCGCAGGTCTGCAACGCCGCCGCCTGTTGCAGGGTCTGGTGGGCGTAGTTATCGAAGCGCGCCCCCACCAGGTGCGGCGGGACTCCGCAGCGCCACAGCCAGGAGGAAACCCCTGCCTGACCCGCTCGCATCGCTTCCACCTTCACACCGCTTCCTCTCACCGCGTGTCGGCGCCGCCCATGCAGGCCACACCGACTCACCCTCACGGTAAGAAAATCCCCCGCCTTTGTCAATCCGTGCCCCGCCCTGCTAGGATGAAAGAAAGGTGCTGCGCGTCGCCAAGCGCACACCACCGGGGAGGGTCGCATCATGGGCGCTACCGGGACCTCACGTGCAGCTATCGCCCTGACCGGGCCCGTGGCAGGCATGGGCGCCACCACCGTGGCGGTCAACCTGGCGGTGGGCCTGGCCCAGCGGGGGATGCCCACCGTGCTGTGGGACTGCGCCGACGACCGTGCGGCCACGCGCTGGCTGCACTTGCGGGGCGGGGTGGCGGGACTGGAGGTCAGAGGCGGAGAGGAATGGGAGGCGAAGGCGGCCGGCGGACCAGCCGCCAGCCTGCACGTGTTCGATGCCCCCTGGCCATGGCTGCAGGAGCGGCCGACGCTGGGAGCCGAGCTCTGGGTGGTGGTGGCACTGCAGGAAACGCCGCGGGTGCTGGACCAGGTGAAGGTGATGGCGGCGGGCGGCCACCCGTCCGGCATGCCGCCCCTGGCCCTGCTCATCCCCAACCAGGTGCGGCTGGAGGACTGGGCCACCGCCGAACCCCTGCTCACCGCCCTGGCTGGCGCCGTGGGCGAGGAGCGGGTCGCCACTCCGGTCCCTACCTGAACCCGCATCGCGGGACTTCCCGGGTCCGGGAAGAGCGTGTGGGAACTGCCGGTGGAGAGCCTCAAGCGCCCGTTCGCCGAGCTGGTCGACGCAGCCCTGCTCCCGCGCTGAGGATGGCCGGCTAGTAGGCGGACTCCAGGGCCGCCAGCGCCTGCTCGAAGCGCTCCGCCAGGTCGGGGGACAGGGATTGCTTCATGGCCAGGTGGAACTCCCGCCCCATGGGCAGCATGGCCTCGGCCAGTGCACGGCCCTTGGGGGTCAGGAATATCTGCAGGCTGCGGCGGTCGTTGGGGTCTTCCGCCCGCTGCAGCAGCCCTTCCTTGTGCAGGCGGTCGATGAGGCCGGTCACCGCTGGACTGTCGAGCTGGATGCGGGCGGCGATGTCCTTGACGCTGCTGCCCTCGTGGTCCAGCAGGTCGAACAGGACGAACGACTGGCTGGCCGTGACCCCGTGCCGCGCGCACAGGCTGTTGTAGGCGCGGCTGACCTTGCGCGTCAACGCTGCCAGCCGGAAACACCAGAAGGTCGTGAAGTTCTCCACATCCACCCTCCTTCGCTGTGGGAATAGGTGCCGGCGCGCACGCCCGGCATGCATCGTGCACCATGATACGCCTTGATGGGCACGCCGTCAACCGGAGGGGATGCCGCCTCCCCCTGCCCCCGCCGCGCCGCCCGGCACCTGACAGCCGCCGGGCGGCGCGCTGGTCGGCTCCAGGGCTACTTGCCGCTTCCCGGGTAGAAACGGGTCCTGAGCGCGTCGCGCAGCTCCCCGCGCAGGTCGGGGTGGGCGATGGAGATGAGCTCCTCGGCCCGCTCCCGCCGGCTCTTGTAACGCAGCTTGGCGATGCCGAACTCGGTGATGACGTAGTTGGTGAAGGTGCGGGGCACGCTCACCGGGGTCCCCGGCGGCAGCTCGGGGACGATGTTGGACACCAGCGTCCCGTCGGCCAGGGTGCGGGTGGCGCTGAGCATGTTGATGCCCTTGCCGCCCTGCGACCAGTAGGCGCCGATGAGGAAGTCCAGCTGACCGCCCACCCCGCTCACCTGGGTGTGGCCGACTCCCTCGCACGTGCTCTGGCCGCTGAAGTCAATCATCAGCGAGGTGTTCATCGCCACCATGTTGGGGTGCTGGGCGATGAAGCGCGGGTCGTTGGTGTGAGAGGCAGGGAAGATCTGGCAGGACGGGTTCTCGCTGATGTACTCGTACAGGGCCTGGTCCCCCAGCACGAAGGAGGCCACGCTGATGCCCTTGTAGAAAGGCTTGCGGGAGTTGTCCACGATGCCCTCTTCCACCAGCTGGGGCAGCGCCAGGGGCAGCATCTCGGTGAGGATGCCCAGGTGCTTCCTGCCCCGCAGCCCGGCTGCCACCGCCTCGGAAATCCCGCCCAGTCCCATCTGGATGGTATCGCCGTCATTGATGAGCTCCAGCACGTACTCGCCGATGCGCTGCTCCACCTCCGAGGCCTCGCCCCGCTTGAAGGCCGGGATGGGGGCCGAGCGCTCGATGATGCAGTCGAACTCGGAGATGTGCATCCAGTTGTCGCCGAACACGATGGGCATCTGGTCGTTGACCTCGGCGATGACGGTGCGCAGGTGCCCCCGCTCGCGCCCGCCGCGGATGGCCTCCAGGGTGTAGAAACAGGTGGGCCCCAGGTTCACGTAGCCGTGCTTGTTGGGCCGGCTGGTCATGAAGGCGAACACGTCCAGCCGGTCGGCGTACTTGTCCCCGGCATCCAGGGTGGTGGCGGGCCAGAAGTCGGACAGCTTCTCCTGGTACATCTTGCGGATGGTGATGATGCCGAAGATGGGCATGTGGTCAATTCGCCCCTGGATCTGGGCCATGAACTTGGGGTCGTACAGCCGCGACGGGTAGACCTGGATGGAATCGGTGATCTTGACGTCGGTCAGCTCCTCGTGGCGGTTGATGATGGCCTCCAGCATGTCCCCGGAACAGGAGCCCGTCCCCAGGGCCGTCCCCACCACGTCGCCGGACCGCACCAGCTTGGCCGCCTCCTCGTAGGTGGTGAGCTTGCGCTTGTACTCTTCCTGCCAGTTCGCTCCCATCATGACCCCTCCCTCTCCTTATTTCCCCTTGAACTCGGGGTTCTTCTTGCCGTTGAAGACGGCGAAGCCCTCCAGGTAGTCCTCGGTCAGCGAGCAGGCCACCATCGCCTGCCGCTCGGCCTCCAGCTGCACCTCCAGGAAGGGCAGCATGGACTTGTTGAGCAGCTGCTTGACCTCCGCGAAGGCCCGCGTAGGCCCGTTGGCCAGCCGCTGCGCCAGGGCGGCGGTGGCGTCCGCCAGCTCTTCCGCCGGCACCACCCGGTTGACCAGCCCGCACCTTAAGGCCTCCTCGGCGCTCATCACCTCGTCCAGGAACAACATCTCGGTGGCCTTACCCAGTCCCACCAGCAGGGGCACCATCTGCGACCAGCCGCCGTCCACCGCCAGCGCCACCGAGGTGTAGGCCTGCTTGAACACCGCCCGTGCCGAGGCAATGCGCAGGTCGCAGGCCGCCGCCAGGCTGAGCCCCACTCCCGCCGCCACCCCGTTGACGGAGGCGATGATGGGCTTGGGCAGCCGCCGCATCTCGGCGATGAGCCGGGTCAGGTGGTGGGGGAACTCGCGGAAGAAGGCAGCCCGGTCCCCTGCCCCGTACTGGTCAGCGAAATTGAGGTCCCCTCCCAGGCAGAAGGCCTTGCCGGCACCCGTCAGCACCACCGCCCGCACCGAGTCGTCGCGGCAGGCGTCGAAGGCCGCCTGCAGCCCTTTCACCAGCTCGTCGTTCATGGCGTTCATGGCCGCCGGCCGGTTCATGGTGACGGTGCACACCGCCCCCTCCTGGCTCCACACTACCGCATCGTTCGCCATTCTTACCCTCCCCTTCATACGCCCGCGCGGGCGCCAGACCGTGCGCTACTCCGCTCCAGGAAACTCCGCCCGCCGGCTGGCCAGGCTCACAGCCCCGGCCCCAGGGCCGGCAGCACGTCCTTGAGGTCCGCCACCATGGCGTAGTCGGCCATGGTCAGGATGGGCGCATTCTCGTCCCTGTTGACGGCGACGATGGTGCGCGCGTCGCGGATGCCCACCGTGAACTGCACCTGCCCGGAGATGCCCAGCAGCAGCGCCAGCTCCGGCTTGCACTTCTTGCCTGACAACCCGATGACGCGCTCCTCGGGCAGCCACTTGCGGTCGGTGGCCACCGGCTTGGAACAGGCAATCTCTCCGCCCAGCGCCTGCGCCACCTGCTGCGCCAGCGGCAGGTCCTCGGGCGCCAGCCCCAGCCCCACCGCCACCAGCACCCGGGCGCCCTCGATGTCTGCCTCCGCCGCCGGCCGCGGCCGGGTCTCCACCAGGCGCAGCGGGGAGGACGGGACCTCCACCTTCAGCTCCTGCACCGTCCCACCGGCCGCCGGAGCTGCCGCCGGCCAGGCCCCCGGCGCCAGCGCCATCACCTGGCGCGGCGTCAGCACCCGCTGGGTGGCCAGCACCGCGCCCCCCAGCGCGTTGCGCACCGCCAGCAGCTGCCCGTCACGCACCTCCAGCGCCATGACGTCGGTCAGGCAGCCGGCCTCGAGCGCTTGCGCCACCCGCCCCGCCAGCTCCCGGCCGCGCCGGTTGGAGGCCAGCAGCAGCACCTGCGCCCCCGTGTGCTGCACCGCCTGCGCCAGCGCCGC
>JARYMO010000311.1 GCA_029907055.1 Syntrophomonadaceae bacterium
CGCACCGCGGAGTGGGTGCTCCCCCGCGGGGCGCTGCAGGTGAGTACCGCCTGGGTAGCGGTGGCCGTGAGCCTGGCGGTGCTGCTGCTGGCAGCGGCCCAGCTCAACCCGCTGTGCCTGGCGCTGTCACCCCTGGCGGTGGCGGTGCTGTGGGGGTACTCCTACACCAAGCGCTTCACCTGCTGGTGCCACCTGGTGCTGGGGATGGCGGTGGGAATGGGCCCGGTGGGCGGCTGGATGGCCATCACCGGCAGCCTGGACTGGCGCCCGGCCATCCTGGGGCTGGCGGTGGCATTCTGGATTGCCGGCTTTGACACCATGTACGCCTGCCAGGACATCGAATTCGACCGTGCGGAGGGGCTGTGCTCCCTGCCGGCCCGTTTCGGCGCCCTCGGGGCCCTGCGCCTGGCACGCGGGTTCCACCTGCTGACGGTGGTGTGCTTCGCCCTGATGGGTGCGGTGACGGGGCTGGGAGCCTGGTACTTCGCGGGAGTGGGCTTTGCCGCCCTCATCCTGCTCTACGAGCACAGCCTGGTGCGGGCCGACGACCTGTCGCTGGTCAACCTGGCATCGTTCCACGTCAACCGCTACGTGAGCCTGGTCATGTTCATCACTACGCTGGTAGCGGTGCTGCAGGCCCGTGGGTAGCTCTGCAGGCTGGCAAGGGGGTGGCGGCATGGACGTGATGAAGAGGTGTGCGGTGGCCATCACCGGGGCCAGCGGCGTGGTGTACGGGCTGCGCGCAGTGGAGGCCCTGCTGGAGGCCGGGGTGGAGGTGCACCTGGTGGTCAGCGAGCCGGCCAGGCTGGTGCTGGCCCAGGAGCAGGGCTGGGACGAACGGACGCCGCTGGAGGAGGAATGCCGGCGGCGGCTGAGGCTGCCCACAGGCTCAAAGCTGGTGGTGTATGGGAACCACGATATCGCTGCACCGCTCGCCAGCGGTTCCTTCGGCATGGAAGCCATGGTGGTCATCCCCTGCTCGATGTCAACGCTGTCGTCCATCGCCCACGGCAGCGCCGACAGCCTCATCGAGAGGGCGGCCGACGTGATGCTGAAGGAACGGCGACCGCTGGTGCTGGTGCCCCGCGAGACCCCGCTGAACACCATCCACCTGCGCAACATGCTGGCCGCCGCCGAGGCAGGGGCAGCCATTCTGCCGGCCATGCCCGCCTTCTACCATGCGCCGGCCACGGTGGAGGACATGGTGCAGTTCGTGGTGGGTAAGCTGCTTGACCTGCTGCGGGTTCCCCACCGGGCCTTCGCCCCCTACCGGGGCGTGCCCTGATGCGGTCGGCGCCGGGGGGCCAGGAAGAATGGCTTGAGGCAGGGCAGGTCAACCTATATTATTATATGAGACTGTGAGCGACCGGGCCCAGGCCCAGGAGACCGTGTAATGACTTCCTTCGATTTCTTTGGCGACATCGAGGCCGAACTGGGCGAGGTTGAGCGGCAGCTCGGCCTCAGCATTGACACCGGGGTGCCGGTGCTGCGCCAGGCCTCGATGCACCTCATCGAGGCCGGGGGCAAGCGCCTGCGGCCCGCCTTCGCGCTGCTGGCAGGCAGTTTCTACGCTGACTCGCTGGAGCCTCTCATCCCCATGGCGGTGGCGCTGGAACTGGTGCACATGGCCACCCTGGTGCATGACGACGTCATCGACAACTCCCTCTTGCGGCGCGGACGGCCCACGGTCAAGGCCCGCTGGGGCAACCGGGTATCCATCTTCGCCGGGAGCTACATCTTCGCCCGATCCCTGGGCCTGGTAGCCGGCTACCGGCGCTCGGACATCGTGGACATCATGGCTGACGCCAGCATGCGCATCTGCGAGGGCGAGATCATCCAGATGATGAGCTGCCACGATGTCACCCAGGGGATGAGAGACTACCTGCGCCGCATCGAGCGCAAGACCGCCCTG
>JARYMO010000312.1 GCA_029907055.1 Syntrophomonadaceae bacterium
CACCTCATCGACTACGACTTCACCGCCACCATGGAGGAAGCGCTCGATGCCGTCCACCAGGGTGATGCTCCCCCCGCCGCCTGCCTCCAGCAGCAGCCCGAACAGCACGACCGCGATGCCGTCGTTGAACAGGCTCTCGGCCTCCATCGCCGTGGCCAGGCGCTTGCTGACGTTGAGCTCCTTGAGCAGAGCGATGACCGACACCGGGTCGGTGGGGGAAATGATGGCCCCGAACAGCAGGCCCGTCAACAGCGGCAGGCCCAGCAGCCAGGCCGACAGCCCTCCCACCACGGCGGTGGAGAGCAGGGTCCCCGCCAGGGCCAGTACCGCGATGGGCTGCCAGTTGCGCCGCAGCAGCTCCACGCGCATGTTGAGCGCGGACTCGAACAGCAGGGGCGGCAGGAAGACGGTGAACAGGATGTGCGGCTCCAGGTGCACCTGGGGCAGAAGGTGCGCGGGGCCGATGAGCAGTCCGACCATCACCAGCGCCAGGGCGTAGGGGACGCGCACGTAGCGGCCCACCATGGCCACCGCGGAGGCGATCATCATCAGCCAGAAGAAGGCCACGAAATCAAAGGCGGTGGCAGTGGCGGTGTCCATCATTCCCCTCCTCTCCAGGTGACGGGATGGTGGCGCCGGCGCGGGGGCGGAACATCCACCCTTGTGGCGGTGGGCGCCGGCCAGGGGCCGGGAATGCCGGGCGAGGGCGGTGCCTGCCGGTCAGCGGGAACGGCTCAGGGAACAGTGCCGGGCGTGTTTCCTCCCTGGCCTCCCTGTCCGGCCAGTACTCCCTCCAACTGGCGGCGCTCGAAGGAGAAGCGCCCGGTATCCGGTTGGGCCCGGATCAAGTCCACTGCCATCTTGCCGGTCTGGCGGTCCACCAGCAACACGGCTGCGGCGTAGGGCACGTTCCCTCCCGCGTACAGCCCCTGCAGCCCGGCGGCTCCCGCCGAGCCGGGGTTGAGCAGATAACCTGCACCCTGCCGGGTGAGCGACTGGCGGTGGGTGTGACCGGTGACCACCAGGGGGGCGGCTCCCACCAGCCGCGACGCGGCCTCCGGGTTGTGCACCACCAGCACGTCGGGGTGCAGCCGGTCCGTTTCCAGCGCCCGCTGCACCGACTCCGCCTGGGCCGCCACCTGGGGGTCAGGGGTCTCGCGGTCAGGGGGAGCGACGTCGGGGGATACCGCCAGCGGGTCGGCGCTGCCGTACACGGTGACCCCCTCGATGTCGGCCACGGCCCCCCGCAGGAGGTGGCCGTTGGGCAGGTCCTCGATGAAGGCCAGGACCTCGGGGGTGTCGTGGTTGCCGCCGGCCAGCCAGTACGGTACCCCCAGCGCGCCCAGGCGGTCCAGCAGACTGGCCTCCAGGGGGGAGCCGAGGTCGGTCAGGTCCCCGGTGTCCACCACGGCATCTACCTTGAACTGGCGGACGATGGCAGCCACGAATTCCATCCCCACCGGGTTGGAGTGCAGGTCACTGATGAACAGGAGGCGCGTGGTGCTGCCGTTGTTGCCGTTGATGCCCAGGATGGGGAGGTCGTTCCCGCGCAGGAACAGCCCGTTGATGGTAGAAACCAGGACCTTGGCGTTGTCCTGCAACTGGTCGAGGTGCGCCAGCACCCGGCTGGCGGCCCGGATGGCGTCGGGCGCGGTGGCCAGGACGCCTTCGTAGCGGGGCTGTTCGAAGGCCTGCAGGCGGAAGGTGGCGGCCCCGTACCCAATCACCCCCAGCACCAGCAGGGCGCACAGGAAGCCGGCAGCCACCACCGTGCGCGGGCGCGCCCTGCCGACCAGCAGGGCCGCCAGCATGGCGCCGATGGCCGCCAGCGCTGCCTGGCGGGTGGCAAAACCGCGTCCCCACGCTCCCGCCCAGGCTACCAGGTCAGCCACCTTCGCCTCCTGGCT
>JARYMO010000020.1 GCA_029907055.1 Syntrophomonadaceae bacterium
CCCAGACCGGCGACAGTAACGGAGTGTCAGAGACGGGCGCAGTGATCCACGTTGTTGGTGCCCAGCACCGCGCGCGTGAACTTCTGCGCCAGGTAGTTCTCCTCGTTGGTAACGCGGGCGGAGGTGAAGAGCGCCATCGCGTCAGGCCCGTAGTGTTCCTTGATATAGCCCAGTCGGCTGGCCACCAGCCCCAGGGCCTCGTCCCAGGTTGCTTCGCGCAGCTCGCCGTTCTCGCGGATGAGCGGGGTGGTGAGCCGATCCGGGCTGTGGATGAAGTCCCACCCGAAACGTCCCTTCACGCACAGCGCACCCTTGTTGACCGGGCTGTAGTTCTCGTCGCGGCAGGAGGTGACCCCCACCACGCGGCCGCCCTTGACGTTGAGCTCCAGCGTGCAGCCGGTGCCGCAGTAGGAGCAGGTGGTGAGCACCTTCTTCACCTCGTAGGGACGGCCCAGGCCGGCACTTACCCTGCTGGTGAGCGCCCCGGTGGGGCATACCATCACGCACTGCCCGCAGAACACGCACGGCGAGTCAGCCAGGTTGCCGTCGAAGGCGGTGGCGACCTTGGCGTGGTGACCCCGGTGCTCGACGTTGATGGCCCGCGCCATGGTGATGCCCTCGCAGGCCCGCACGCAGCGGGTGCACATGATGCACTTGTTGTAGTCGCGGGTGAAGAAGGGATTGGGGTCGTCGACAGGGTACTGTGGCCTCCCCCCTTCGCTGAAACGGCTGGTTTCCACCCCGTACTCGTAGCAGTAGTCCTGCAGCTTGCAGTCGCCGGTCTTCTCGCACACCTGGCAGTTGAAGTGGTGGCGCGCGACCAGCAGCTCCAGGATGACCCGGCGCGCTTCCATGATGTCCGGGCTGTGAGTCTCCACCTCCATGCCGTTCTCCGCCGGCGCCACGCAGGCCGCCAGGAACAGCGGCCGTCCCTTGACTTCCACCACGCACATGCGACAGGAACCGGCCAGCTTGAGATCCGGGTCGTAGCACAGCGTCGGCAACTCGATGCCGTGCAGGCGGCAGGCCTGCAGCAGCGTGCTGCCCTTGGGCACCTGCACCTGCCGGCCGTTAATGGTCAGGCTTACCATTGTCTCTCCTCCTTTCCCTTCAGGATAGGAGCTTGCGCTCGTAGTCGCCGCGGAAGTGCTGCAGGGTGGTCATGATGGGCCCCGGAGCCGCCTGTCCGAGTCCGCACAACGCCGCCCTGGTCATCACCTTGCTCAGCAGCATGATGTTGTCGATGTCGGCCGCCGTCGCCCGTCCAGCGTTGATCTTCTTCATGATCTCGTAGCAACGGAAGGTGCCTTCCCGGCAGGGATTGCACTTCCCGCACGACTCGTGCTCGAAGAACTTGGCGATGCGGGTGACGATGTCCACGATGTCGCGGGTCTCGTCCATCACCAGCACCGCGCCCGTCCCCAGGGTGGCGCCGATGCTGCGCATGGAGTCGGCATCGATGGGGGTGTCCAGCAGGGACTCGGGGATGAAGCCCCCCGAGGTGCCGCCGATCTGCACCGCCTTGAACTTCCTTCCGCCGCGGATGCCCCCCCCGAACTCATAGATGACCTGCCGGATGGTAGTGTCGGTGGGGACTTCGATGGCCACCCGGTTGACCACGTCACCGGTCAGGGTCAACACCTTGGTGCCGGGATAGCTGGGGGTGCCGATGCCGGCGAACCACGCCGCTCCCTTCAGCACGATTTCCGGCAGGTTGGCGAAGGTCTCCACGTTGTTGACCACCGTGGGCTTGCCCCACAGCCCTGCCACCCCCGGGAAGGGCGGCTTGAAACGCGGCTCGCCGCGGTGCCCCTCGATGGACTCGATGAGCGCGGTTTCTTCCCCGCACACGTAGGCACCCGCCCCCATGCGCACCTGGATGTCGAAGTCACCCAGCACCCCCTTGTCCCTGGCCTGGGCGATGGCCTTGCGCAGGTGCTCCACCACGTAGGGGTACTCCCCGCGGCAGTAGATGAACCCCTGCCGGGAGCCGATGGCGTGGGCGCAGATGGCCATGCCTTCCAGCAGGCTCTGGGGGTCCTTCTCCACGATGGTCCGGTCCTTGTAGGTCCCCGGCTCACCCTCGTCCAGGTTGCACACCACGTAGGTGACGTCCGCCGGGGGCACGAAACTCCACTTCAGGCCGGCATTGAATCCCGCGCCGCCGCGGCCGCGCAGGTTGGATGCCTTGACCTCGTTGATGAGGTCCTTCGGGTTCATGCCGCGGGCCTTCTCCAGGGCCCGGTAGCCGCCCGCCGCCAGGTAGTCGTCGATGTTGAGCGGGTCGATGCGGTCGGCGTTGCGCAGCACGATGCGTAGCTCTTCTGCCATGCGGATACCTCCTTTCCCGCCCCCGCTACTTGCACTGGGCGAGGATGGCGGGCACCTGCTCCGCGCTCACCCCCGCGTAGGGCTGGCTGTTGATGGTGATGACCGGCGTGCCTTGGCACTGCCCCACGCACTCCGTCAGCTCCAGCGTAAACTTGCCGTCCGCCGTGGTCTCCCCCACCTTGATGCCCAGCGCATGCTCGAAGGCCTGGATGACCTCCTCCGCGCCGGCGATGTGGCAGGGAGCGCTCTCGCACATGCGGATGATGTACCGGCCGCGCGGCTCCACCGACAGGTAGGAGTAAAACGTGGCCACGCCGTAGGCCTGGGCCTCGGACAGCCCGAACACCCCGGCCGCCTCCTTCACCGCCTCCGCCGGGATGTAGTTGTACTCGCGCTGGACCGCGTGGTACGCCTCGATGATGCCCCCCGGGGTACCCCGGTAGCTGGCGATGATCTCCTGGTAGTCTGCCATCTCTCTTTGTCACCTCCCCATCGCCCTTCTGGCTCCGTTCGCCGCGATGCGGTCACCCGTGCCAACACTCGGCAGGGGCAGGACTGCCCTGTCGGGCTTTTCCCGAGCCGGGCGCAGCAGCGGGGTTAACCCTGCATGAGGCCGCCGCATTATGTTCAATCTCTCGCTCTCCCCTGGGCAGCCTCTCCACACTTTTTGGTGAACAATTTCACCTGGGTGTGCTATACTGTTACCGGGATGTGCTGTTTCTTCCGTCGCGGCAGTCCCGGTACACTTTCGACACCGGGAGCCCATCACCTTCGGAGTTGGCGATGGTATAAGAACGAGGAATCACGGAATTAGCGGCGGTTAGGCGCCAGCGGCGCAGAGCACGGCCGGATGCGGGCCGGTGTAGCCGCGGGGGCTCCGTTGGCCCGCCAGGGTCCGTCCCACAACTGAACCGCACCTGAAGACGAGGAGAGACTCTGAGTCCAAGGGAGCACCGTTTCACACACCCTGCCAACGAGGGATACTGAGTTCGAGGGGGAGGTGAGGAGTGGAGCGCGTACGCCTGCTTGGAGTAATCCGGGCAGGCGTTTTTTGGCGTCTGGGAGGGATGTTCGTGAGCGACAGGAGACTGGGAGTGGTGGGTATCGTGGTGGAAAACCGCGAGGCGGTGCCGGCGCTGAACCGCATTCTGAGTGACCATGCCGACCTCATCATCGGTCGCATGGGGGTGCCGTGCCGAGAACGCGAGGTGTCGGTCATCGCCCTCATCGTGGACGGCACCACCGACGCGCTGGGGTCACTCACCGGCAGGCTGGGCGCCCTGCGGGGCGTGCAGGTGAAGAGCGCCCTGGCCAGCAAGCGGTGAACCCCCAGCGAGGAAACACAGCTGGTGGCCTGCAGGCGAAGATGGCCCCGCGGGGCAGGGGAGGAGCTCACGTGAGTGAACGCACGCTGCTGGAGAGGCTGGAGGCTGACCCCCCCACCCTCTCTCGTTCGGACATCATCCAGCTTCTGGCCAGCACCGATGCACAGGAAATCGAATCCCTGTTCTGCGCCGCCGACCGGGTGCGCCGCCGCGGGGTGGGCGACCAGGTGCACCTGCGCGCCATCATCGAGTTTTCCAATCACTGCGTGCGCCGGTGCGCCTACTGTGGCATCAACCGCGGGCGCCGCGACCTGGTGCGTTACCGCATGGCACCGGAGGAAATCGTCGCCACCGCCCGCCGCGCGGCCAGGGCTGGCTTCCGCACCGTGGTGCTGCAGTCCGGGGATGACTTCCACTACTCGCGGGAAACGGTAGCCGACATCATCCGCGCGGTCAAGTCGGCCGGGGTGGCGGTGACCCTCAGCCTGGGGGAACGCCCTTTCCAGGACTACCGGCTATGGAGACAGGCGGGGGCCGATCGCTACCTGCTCAAGTTCGAAACCGCCGACGCCGCATTGTACGCCCGCCTGCACCCCGGGCAGACGCTGGCACAGAGGCTGCGGTGCCTGGAAGAACTGGCTTCTCTCGGCTACCAGACCGGCTCGGGGAACATCGTCGGTCTGCCCGGCCAGGCCCTGCAGTCGCTGGCCGATGACCTGCTGCTGATGCGTTCCCTGGGCGTGGAAATGGCTGCTATTGGCCCCTTCGTGCCCCACCCCTCCACGCCCCTGTCAGGGGAGGTACCGGGTGAGACGGGGCTGGTGCTCAGAGTGCTGGCCCTGGCGCGCCTGCTGATGCCGCGGGTTCACCTGCCAGCCACCACCGCGCTGGGGACGGTGGCCGGCGACGGTCGCGCCCGGGCGCTGCGGGCAGGGGCCAACGTGCTGATGCTGGATGTCACGCCTGCACCCTACCGCGAACACTACGAGATCTATCCCGGCAAGGGAAGGGATGGCGCGGGCGTCGAGCAGGCCTGGCAACAGGCAGGGCGATGGCTGGCGGGCCAGGGAAGACCGGTGGCGCAGGATGCGGGGGACGGCCACTTGGCCGCCACCCGGGCCGGCATGGCCAGGGCCTGAGGAGAAGGACCCCCCGGGCCACCGGACCGGGGACGCGACGAGGCGGCCCTGCGGGCCGCAGGCATGGAAAGGAGATTGCACTCATGGCATACCAGGCAGTCGATTTCATCGACGAAAGCAGGATATGGAGCCTGCTGGAGGCAGGTCGCAGGGCTTCCCGCCAGCAGGTCGAGGCCATCATCGAGAAGGCCGGGCTCTGCAAGGGGCTCTCCCCTGAGGAAGTAGCGGTCCTCATCCAGGTGGAGGACGAGGAGCTGCTGGAGAAGATGTACGCAACGGCCCGCGAGATCAAGGAAGCCATCTACGGCAAGCGCATGGTGTTCTTCGCTCCTCTCTACATCAGCAACCACTGTGTCAACAGCTGCGCCTACTGCGGCTACCACGCCGCCAACAGGGACATGCCCCGCCGCAAGCTGTCGTTGGAAGAAATCGAGGCAGAAGTGCGGGCCCTGTTGCGCATGGGCCACAAGCGTATCGCCCTGGAGACCGGTGAGCACCCGACCGAGTGTCCCCTCGACTACGTGCTGGAGGCCATGCAGACCATCTACTCGGTGCGCGAAGCCAACAGCAACATCCGCCGCATCAATGTCAACATCGCCGCCACCGGGGTGGAGGACTACCGTCGCCTGAAAGAGGCCGGCATCGGCACCTACATCCTCTTCCAGGAGACCTACCACCACGACACTTACGCCCGCCTGCACCCGCGTGGCCCCAAGTCCGACTACCTGTGGCATCTGACCGCCATGGACCGCGCCATGCAGGGCGGTATCGACGACGTGGGCATCGGCGTGCTGTACGGCCTGTTCGACTTCCGCTTCGAGGTGGTCGCGACCCTGCTGCATGCCGAGCACCTGGAAGAGGTGTTCGGGGTGGGCCCCCACACCATCTCCTTCCCCCGCCTGCGGCCCGCCGAAGGGGTATCGCTGGACTCCTACCCCCACCTGGTGTCGGACCGCGACTTCCGCAAGATTATCGCCGTCATGCGCCTGGCCGTGCCGTATACCGGCATGATCCTCTCCACCCGGGAGGCGCCGGGCTACCGCGACGAGCTGATGGCCCTGGGCATCTCCCAGATCAGCGCCGGCTCCTGCACCGGCGTGGGTGGCTACCAGGCCAGGATGTGCGGGGAAGAAGAGAACTCCAGCACGGCACAGTTCGAAGTGGCAGACGAACGTACGCCCGAAGAACTCATCCGCAACCTGTGCGTCGCTGGCTACCTGCCCAGCTGGTGCACCGCCTGCTACCGCAGCGGCCGCACCGGCGACCGCTTCATGGCCCTGGCCAAGACGGGCAACATCGCCAACGTGTGCCAGCCCAACGCCATCCTGACCTTCAAGGAGTACCTGGAGGACTATGCGTCTCCGGAAACCCGGGAGGTGGGTGAGCAGGCCATCCGGGCCCAGCTGGCCGCCATCCGCAGTGAGAAAGCGCGGGCAGTCACCCTGGAGCGCCTGGCCCGCATCGAGGCGGGGGAACGCGACCTCTATCTCTAGCAGGGGGTGCCCGTTCCCCGAAACCACACCCCGTCCCGGACCTGCCGGCCCCCTTCACGGCGGCCGCCGGTGATGCCACTGGCCCGCACACGAAGCGCCCCTCCCCGCGATGCGCGGGGAGGGGCGCTGGTGCGATGGTCCTGGTCCGGGACCGCCGTGCCGAGGCCCACCTGCCGGGGCGTCGGCGGCATCAGAAGGAACAGGTGATGTCGCAGGCGCGCTGCCAGATGATGCCCTCCAGCAGGTCGCTCTCGCTCACCACCAGGCTGTCCCGCTGCAGGCCTTCCATGATGACCAGCAGCAGGAGGGCTCCTTTGACGATGATGTCAGCCCTCTCCGGCTGCAGGCCGGGGAGCCGGCGCCGCAGGCCCAGTGGCATTGCCTCCAGCATGGCGTACAGTTCGGCCACGTCCTGGCGCGAGAGGCGATGGCCGTGGACCAGGTCCGGGTCGTACTCGGCCAGCCCCTCCTTGATGGCGACCAGGGTGGTAGGGGTTCCGCCCACTGCCGCCAGGGGCAGATGGCGGGCCGCGCGCCCCAGGGCCAACACTTCCTCCAGCCGGCTCCACATCTCCGCCGCTGACAGTTCAGCCTCGGTGGCGTTGACCGCCCCCACCCTCACCGTGAAGATCCCACCCGGCTGGCCGGGAATGATGAACTCGGTGCTGCCTCCACCCATGTCCACCACCAGCGGGGGCTGCTCGAAGTCCAGCCCCCGCAGCACCCCCAGGTAGCTCAGCTGCGCTTCCTCGCTCCCGCTGATGACCTCCACCTTGAGCCCGGTGTCGGCCTCGGCCACCGCCAGGAAGTCGTCCCGGTTGGCGGCCTCCCGCACGGCACTGGTGGCCACCACCCGGGCCCACTCGCAGCGGTAGCCAGCGATGATGTCACGAAAGTTCAGCAGGCAGTCCACGGTGCGGGAAATGGCCTCCGGGTGCAGCCAGCCGCTCTCTGCCACCCCCTCGCCCAGGCGAGTGCTGACCACTTTCTTGAACAGGGTGATGAGTTTTCCATCGATGATCTCGGCGATGAGCAGGCGGCAGGAATTGGTACCCACGTCAGCCGCTGCAAGTGTCATGTCGAACCTCCAAAAATCAAGACACCCCTGCTCGGAGTGTCCTGGATTCCTGCTTATGAGTTGCGGTTGCGGCGCTTGCCGTCCCGCTTCATCCTCAGGGCTTGCATCCGCTCGTCGCTCTCCTTGAGGAACTTGTTGATCTTCTCCTCCAGGCTGAGCCCCGGTGGCTCCCGCCGCACCCGCTCGCGGGCCTGGCGGATGGACAGCCCCACTTTCCCGTTGTCCGCCACGTTCAGGACCCTGACCTTGACCCTCTGCCCCTCCTGGAGGAAGTCCTTGACATCCCGAACGTATGTATCCGCGATTTCCGAGATGTGCGCCAGCCCCACTCGACCATCCGGCAATTCGATGAATGCTCCGAAACGCGTGATCCCCTGGACCATTCCCTCGACTACCGCACCCGGGACGATTTCACCCTGTTCAGTTGGCATGTACTCCTCCGGCCCCCCTGACCTCCAAATTCTGCTTTCATTCTACGCGGGGCGCGGGGGACGTGTCAACATCATTGACCCCCTGCCGCCTCCGGAATAACGGGCACGATGACCTTCTCTCCCGGACGCACCATTCCCAGCTGTTCCCTGGCCAGCTTCTCCACCATCTCGTCACTGGCGTAACGGCGCTCCAGCGCTTCCAGTTCCCGGTGACGCTGCTCCAAGCGCTGGCTCATGGCCTCCAGCTCCCGGATCTGGCCGGCGAGTTGCCAGATGCTGCGCAACTGGGGAGCGAACATCACGATGATGGTGATGATGCCGCAGCTCAGGAGCAGGCCGGCCGCTCTCCTCCTGCTGGCGCCCCCTGACCTCGTCCTACGGGGATTCCTTTCCCTCATCCTCGCCCACCCCCCACAGGCCCAGCGCATCGCCGGGGAGCACGATGACCACCTCGTACCCCTTGGCGCGCGCGCGGTTGTACAGCGTGGCCACCGTGCTGGTGCTGATGCCCAACCTGCGCGCAATCTCTTCCGCTCCGCGACCGGTCTCCTTGAGCACCACTACCTGGCGCTCGCGGAAGCTGAGTTTCTCTGCTCCCCGGATCTCTATCTTCACGTCGGGTTCCGCCCTGTCTGTCCACAGATTTTGCACAGAATGTGGATATGTTTGCTACGTCTTGTCTACTTCGCCGCCCCCCTCCCGGATTCCTGCCCGGGCGTTGCGGCTCCCCCGGGCAAAGAAGAATCGCCCCCTTGCGGGAGCGATCCCCTGCTGGTTCCGCAACCGCCGCGGCCCGCGCCGCGAGGTCGTCCTATTCCAGCACCCGGTAGAGGGCATGGGCGTCACCGGCCCTCACCGTTTCCTTGATGTCGAGCACTTCCACCACGTGTTGCCTGTCGCCGAAGCGAATGGTGATGATATCCCCCGGGCGCACCTCGGCCGCCGGCTTGGCCACCCGCCCGTTGAGCAGCACCCGCTCGTGCTCGGCGAAATCCTTGGCCACTGTCCGCCGCTTGATGAGGCGCGAGACCTTGAGGAACTTGTCCAGGCGCATCTAGCTCACGGCGTCTTTGAAAGCCTTCCCGGCCTTGAAGGCCGGAACCCGGGTGGCGCCAATCTGTATCTCCTCGCCCGTCTGGGGGTTCCGCCCCTTGCGGGCCTGGCGCGCGCGCACCTCGAAGGTCCCGAAGCCGACCAGCTGGACCTTGTCCCCTTCGCGCAGTGCTGCTTCGACCGTTGCGAACAACTCATTGAGTACTTTCTCGACGTCTTTCTTTGTCATTTCCGCCTTGGCGGCTACCGCACTCACCAGGTCGCTCTTGTTCAATCCAATCCCCTCCTATCTTTGCCCTGTCGTGGCTGTGCGTCGCGGGCTACAGTGGCTATTTCGCCGCCTGTCCAGGTGTTTCCTGCCAGGGCGGAAATTTTTCAGGCCTCGCCCTGCTTGGCCTCATCCCACAGCGCGTCCAGCTCCTGCAGGGTGACGTCCCCCCACTGCCTGCCCTGAGCCGCCAGCGCGTCCTCGATGAAGGCGAAGCGCTGCGCGAAGCGCTGGTTGGTGCCCTGCAGGGCCGCCTCGGGATCCACGCCCAGGAATCGCGCCACGTTGACCATGGCGAACAGCAGGTCCCCGAACTCGGCCGCCCGCCGGTGCGGATCGGTCTCCCGGCGCAGCTCCTCCAGTTCTTCGCCCACCTTGGCCAGGGCACCTTCCACCTGCGGCCAGTCAAACCCCATCCGGGCAGCCTTGGCCTGCATCTTCTCGGCCCGCATCAGCGCCGGCAGGTGGCGGGGGATTCCCTCCAGCACGCGTCGTTTTCCCTCCGCCTTCTTGAAGCCTTCCCAGCGTTCCAGCACCTCCCCGCTGGTCGAAAGCTGCAGGCTCCCGAACACGTGCGGGTGGCGGTTGATCATCTTCTCGGCGACCGAGTCCATCACCGCGGCCAGGTCAAACTCCCCGGCCCGGGCCGCCAGCGCCGAGTGAAAGACCACCTGCAGCAGCACGTCTCCCAGTTCTTCCCGCAAGCGGTCGGGGTCCCCCTCTTCGATGGCCTCCACCACCTCGTACGCTTCCTCGATGAGGTAGCGGGCCAGCGAGGCATGGGTCTGCTCCCGGTCCCACGGGCAGCCCCCCGGGCCCAGCAGCCGTTCCATCACCTCTACCAGCCGGTCCAGCGCGCGGTGGTTCTTCTCCACCCGGTTCACTCCTCTCCCGTGGCGAATGCGGCGTCCGCTTCCGCACAGCGGCTCCGTCCCTGGCCTCACAGCGCCGCCAGCACCCGTTCCAGTTTCTCCAACGCGTCCCCGTCCCGCAGCGGCACCACCAGGGTAGTGCCGTCCGTCCACGACGCCAGCGCGTCCAGGACGGAATCCGGGGCCGGCCCGCCCCGCCGCGGGTGTCGGAGCGTGATCTCGGCTCTCCCTTCCACCGCCTGGATGCTCTTGATCTCCTTGGTGGCAGCGTGCAGGCGCAGGCGCGCCACCCGCAGCAGGTTGTCCACCGCGGGCGGGAGAGGACCAAAGCGGTCCTCCAGCTCCGCCCGCAGGGAGGCCAGCTCACCGGCACTGGAGGCCATCAACAGCCGGCGGTACACCTGCATCTTGACCGCCGGGTCAGCAATGTACTCGTCGGGGAGGTAGAAGTCGACCTTCAGCTCCACTGCCGGCAGCGCGCTGGGCTTGGTTTCCTCGCCCCGCAGGCGGGCCGTCTCTTCTTCCAGCAGCCTCAGGTAGAGGTCGAACCCCACCGCGGAGATGTGCCCGTGCTGCTGGGGCCCGAGGATGTTGCCCGCCCCGCGGATCTCCAGGTCACGCAGGGCGATCTTGAGCCCCGACCCCAGCTCGGTGAACTCGTGGATGGCTCGCAGCCGCTTCTGGGCCGCCTCACCCATGGCGCGGTCGGGACGGTAGGTGAGGTAGGCATAGGCCAGGCGACGCCCCCTCCCCACCCGCCCACGCAGCTGGTAGAGCTGGGCCAGGCCCAGGCGGTCAGCTTCGTCCACCACCAGGGTGTTCACGTTGGGCAGGTCGAGGCCGGACTCGATAATGGTGGTGCACACCAGCACGTCGAACTCACGGCCCAGGAAACGGCGCATGACCGAGGCCAGCTCCTCGTCGGGCATGCGGGCGTGCGCGACCTCCATCCTGGCGCCGGGCACCGCCGCCGCCAGGCGGTCGCGGAAGGCACCGATATCCTGGATGCGGTTGTGGACTGCGAATACCTGGCCGCCCCGCTCAATCTCGGCCATGATGGCCTCGCGCAGAATCTCCTCGTGGTACTCCATCACGTAGGTGGTGATAGGGTAGCGCTCCGGGGGCGGGGTCGCGATGACCGAGAGGTCGCGCAGCCCGGTCAGCGCCATGTGCAGCGTGCGGGGGATGGGGGTCGCCGACAGGCTGAGCACGTCCACGCTGCTCTTGAGCGCCTTGATCCTCTCTTTCTGGCGTACCCCGAAGCGGTGCTCCTCGTCCACGATGAGCAGCCCCAGGTCCTTGAAGCGGACATCGCGGGACAGCAGACGGTGGGTGCCGATGATGACGTCTACCACCCCCCGCTGCAGTTGGGCCAGGATGGCCTTCTGCTGCTGCGGAGTGCGGAAGCGGCTGAGGGCTTCCACCACCACCGGGTAGCCGCCGAACCGCTGCCGGCAGGTCTGGTAGTGCTGTTCCGCCAGCACGGTGGTGGGCACCAGGATGGCCACCTGCTTGTGGTCCATCACCGCCTTGAAGGCGGCGCGCAGGGCCACCTCGGTCTTGCCATAGCCCACATCGCCGCACACCAGGCGGTCCATGGGACGCGGCGCCTCCATGTCCCGCTTGATTTCCGCCACCGCCCTGGCCTGGTCAGGGGTTTCTTCGTGCTCGAAGGCGGCCTCGAACTCCGCTTGCCACACGGTGTCCGGGGAGAACGCGTACCCGGGCTGGGCCTGCCGACGGGCGTACAGCTGCAGCAGCTCCTGGGCCATCTCCCGTACCGACTCGCGCACCCGTTTCTTGGTGCGCTCCCAGTCACTGCCGCCCAGCCTGCTCAGGCGCGGTTGCCGCTCGTCGGTGCTGCTGTAACGGCTCAGCAGGTCCAGCTTGTCTACGGGCAGGTAGAGGCGGTCGGTCCCGGCGTACTGGATGATGACATACTCGCGGCTCACTCCGTCGACTTCCATGCGGGTCATGCCCTGGAACAGGCCCACCCCGTGGTTCTCGTGCACCACGTAGTCGCCCACCTTGAGTTCGGCGGGACCCAGTGCGGGAGCCCCCCGCGGGCGGCGGCGACCCCCGACCGTGCGCCGCCCCCACAGGTCCCTGCTGCTGACCAGCGCCATGCCCAGGGTGGGACTCACGAAGCCGCGCTCCACGTCCCAGGGGGCAAAGGTGACCGGCAGCGTCACCCCCAGGCGCTGCAGCTCCTGGCGCACTCGCGCCTCTTCCTTTCGCCCCCGCACGGCGATGCTGACCGCAATGCCCTGTGCAGCCCATTCTCGCAGCCGGTTCCCCACCGCCTCGGGGCTGGCGTACAGGGGTTCCATCTCCCGCTGGGTGATGTGCTGGACCAGCTCTGCCTTCACCCCCGGTAGCACGGACGGGAACAGCGAGTGGTACAGCAGGGGCCGCCCCTGCAGGCGTTGCTGCGCCGCCTCCCAGGTCAGCAG
>JARYMO010000313.1 GCA_029907055.1 Syntrophomonadaceae bacterium
GCGTAGCCCAGGGATATGGACAGCGGTAGCTCGGGGTTGCGGGCGTTGTAGCGGTCCACCGCCTGGCGGATGTCACGGCAGCGCCGCGCCACCTCCTCTTCGTCGGCGGCGGGCAGCACGACCGCGAACTCGTCGCCCCCGATGCGGGCCACGGTGGCGCGGTCATCCAGACAGTCCAGCACCACCCCCGCTGCTGCCACCAGCAGGTTGTCCCCCGCTTCGTGACCCAGGGTGTCGTTGACCAGCTTGAGCCCATCCACGTCGCACACCACCATGCCCAGCGGCACCGGCTGCTCCTGCTGCAGCCTGCGCATCTCGGCTTCGAAGTACCCGCGGTTGTACAGGCCAGTCAGCGCATCGTAGCGGCTCAGGTAGCGCAGGCGTTCCTCGGCCAGGTGCTGCTCGGTGATGTCGGAGATGAGCCCCTGGTAGGCGCGGATGCCCCCCGACTGGTCGCGCACCACGCGCATGACGTCGCGCAGGTAGCGCACTTCCCCGTCCGGCCGCACGATGCGGTAGGTCACCTCGCGGCTGCTGCCCGGGTCGGCGGCAAAGAACGCCTCCGTCACCTTCTCCACGTCTTCCGGGTGCACGCAGGAGAGGAAGGCCCGCGGGTGGTCCTCCATGAAGAAGCTGCTCGGGCGCCCGAAGATGGTCTCGATGGCCGGGTTGTAGAACAGTGGCTGCAGCCCGGCGTCCACCAGGTAGATGCCCTCGGCGATGTTGTCGGCCAGGGTGCGGAAACGCTCCTCGGAGGCCCGCAGGGAGGCCTCGGCGACCCTGCGCTCGGTGATGTCCGTGCCCGCCCCGATCCAGGTGTAGGTGGTCCCGCGGTGGTCGCGGATGATGCCGCCCCGGTCCAGCCAGTAGCGGTAGCTGCCGTCCTTGCGCTGCACCCGGTACTCGCACCGGTAGGGGGTCCCCCGGGCCACGTGCTGTTCCACCGCGCGCACCACGGCCTCCCGGTCGTCGGGGTGGATGGCCCGGTTCCAGTCCTCCATGGTGCGCGGCGACTCTCCCGGCCCGTACCCCAGCACGCCGTCGATGTCCCCGAACCACTCCATGGCCCCGGTCACCATGTCCAGTTGGTAGATGACGTCGGTGGTGCAGCGGGCAGCCATGCGGAAGCGTTCTTCCGACAGGCGCAGCTGCTCCTCCATCTGCTGGCGGGCACTGATGTCCTCCAGCACCCCTTCCACGTGCCGTTCTCCACCGTTGGCATCATCGATGAGGCGGGCGCTGACCGTCACCCACAGCGCCGTCCCGTCGCGCCGGCACAGCTGGATGTCGCGGTTTCTCACCTGGCCCTCGGCCTGCAGCGCTGCGCGCATGGCCTGGCACTCGCCGGGGTACACGCACAGGGCGGCGAGCCCCCTCCCCACCAGCTCTTCCGGGCTCCCGAAGCCCAGGATGTCAGCCAGCGCCTGGTTGCACTCGTGCAGGGTCGCCTGCTCGTCGCAGGAACAGGTGAATACCCCCAGGCTCAGGCGTTCCACGAAGGCCCGGTAGCGCTCCCGCGAGGCGGCCAGGGCCTCGGCGGTGCGCCGGTGACGCTCCACCTCCGCCTGCAGCACGCGGTTGGCGGCCTGCAGGCGGGCGGTGCGCTCCTCCACCTTGCGCTCCAGTTCCCGGTTGACCTGCTGCAGCTGTTCCTGGGCCCAGCGGTACTGCAGCCCCACCGCGGCCTGGGCCACGAAGGCCTCGATGACGGACTGGTTTTCCACGCTCACCCCGGCGGGGAGCATGAGGGTGACGCTGCCAAACAGGCGGCCCCCCCGGGTCATGCCCATGATATGGAGGTTGGCGCCCCCCAACAGGCGCTCCAGCTCCATGCAGGCCGCGGCCGGAATCTCCCCGAAGGTCAGCTCGTAGAGCCCCCCGGGCACCTTGACCAGGCGGCCGCTC
>JARYMO010000021.1 GCA_029907055.1 Syntrophomonadaceae bacterium
GAGGCCGAGACCTGACGCCGGCCTGCGGCAGACGGAGGCGTCCTGCCGGCCGAAGAGCGTTACCTGCGTTCGCTGCCGGGGGTGGGCCCGTACACGGCGGCAGCGGTGCTGGCATTCGCCTTCGAGCGTCCGGTGGTCCTCATCGAGACCAACATCCGGCGCGCCTTCATCCACGAGTTCTTCCCCGAGGCTGAAGGGGTGCGCGATGCCGAGCTGGTGCCCCTGGTGGCGGCGACCCTCGAGCAGTCCAGGCCCCGCGAGTGGTACTACGCGCTGATGGATTACGGGGCGGCGCTGCGCGCGGCAGGGGCCAACCCCAACCGCCGCAGCGCGGGATACCGCCCGCAGCCCCGGTTTGAAGGCTCACAACGACAGGTGCGTGGCGCCATCCTCAAGGCGCTGCTGGGCGAAGGCCCCCGCGGCGAGGAGCACCTGGCACGGATGCTGGCGGTGGAGCCGCACCGCCTGCGCTGCGCCCTGGAGCACCTGGAGCGGGAGGGATTCGTGGTCCGCGAGGGCAACACCGTGCGCCTGCGCCAGGCCCCGCGGCGGGAGCCGCTGCAGGTGCGGGAAGGGGAGACGGAAGGAGGGAAAGGCGATGAAGGTGGAAAAGAAGCCGGCGACGTTGCTCTACCCGCTGCCGGTGGTGCTGGTGACCACGGCTGATGCCGACGGCAGGCCGAACATCATGACCGTTGCCTGGACCGGGGTGGTGTGTTCGGAGCCGCCCATGCTGAGCGTCTCTATTCGCCCCAGTCGCTACTCCTACGGCCTGCTCAAGGCCAGCGGTGAATTCGTGGTCAACGTGCCCAGTGCGGACCACCTGCGCCAGGTCGACTACTGCGGGATGGTCACCGGCGCCCAG
The DNA here is from genome assembly GCA_029907055.1 of Syntrophomonadaceae bacterium. Taxonomy (GTDB): domain Bacteria; phylum Bacillota; class Syntrophomonadia; order Syntrophomonadales; family Syntrophothermaceae; genus JARYMO01. The sequence continues at coordinate 866 of JARYMO010000021.1, forward strand.
GTGGACAAGTTCGCCGCCACGGGTTTCACGCCTGTGCCGGCCTCGCGGGTCAGGCCCCCGCTGATTGCCGAGTGCCCGGTGAACCTGGAGTGCGAGGTGCAGCAGCGCATTGAACTGGGCAGCCACGACCTGTTCGTGGCACGCATCGTGGCCTGCCACGTGGAAGACAGTTGCCTGAACGAGAAGGGGCGCCTGGACGTGGCGCGAGTCCGGCCTTTCGCCTACAACGGCGCGCTCTCCTACTGGTCGGTGAAGGAAGAGCTGGGGAGATACGGGTTCTCCCAGAAGTGAAGGAATGGGACGGCCCGCCGCCGGGAAGGGCAGGCGGGCCGCGCTGGTCGCGAACAACGAGGACCTGGCGAGCGAATCTGTAAGCGGAGTTCTGTGTTCGGTAGCCATCTGTCTAGGACGCCAGTCGCCTGGCGCCTCCAGCGACCTGACCCGGGAGCGGAGCGGGCCACTCCATTGCTCCTCTATTCGGTCTTGCTCCGGGTGGGGTTTACCGAGCCGATCAGTCGCCTGACCGCTGGTGAGCTCTTACCTCACCTTTCCACCCTTGCCTGGCGCTCGCCGGGAGGCGCTGCCGGTGCGGCGGCGCTCCCCGCTGAGCGCCCGGCGGTCTGTTTCTGTGGCACTGGCCTTGGGGTCACCCCCACTGGGCGTTACCCAGCACCCTGCCCTGCGGAGCTCCGACTTTCCTCGAGGCCGAGGCCTCGCGGCTACCCGATTTGCTCGCCGATCCCCGTCCTCAGTATAGGGGCGGAAGCCCCAAAAGGCAAGCGGCTCCGGAAGGCAAAAAAGTAGAAAAAAAACCTGGGCCGGGGAAGGAAATCAACTGCCTTTAGAGAATGCTCTTAAGGAGTGTGAGGCACAGCGGGGCGAGCCGGGACGGGAACGCCGCTCGGCCCTGTGGAATAGGGGTCACGGTGCACGCCGCGATTCAGCCTATCGCATGAGACGAAGGAGGTGACAACGTGGAACACGGCTGGTTTCTCACAGCGCTGATCGAGTTTGCCGCGGTGATCGTGGGTATCATCATTTTTGCCAAGTTCTGCGGCTGGGCCAAGCAGTTCAGCCTGCCGGGCAAGGTCAAGACCTGGACCTACATCCTGCTCGGGGTGGGCGCCGTCGCCTTCAACTGGGCATACAGCGTGGCCAACAAGGCCCACGCGGAGCACGGCGACACGTCGATGATGGGCACCCTTCTCCTGGTGTCGCTGGCGTTCGTGCTCTTCTTCTCGTTCGTGTTGATGGCACAGACCAAGGAAGACTGAGACGCGGGCGGAGGGCAGCCGGATGGCTGCCCTCTGTAGCAGGTCGGCAATTTCACAGGCAGAATCGCGAGGCGGACGGGGTGAGTCCGCCTCCTTGTTTGACCGTGGGGCGGGTTGTCGCTACCATGAGGGGTGAAAGATGCCCGTGCAGGGGAGGAACGGTGAATGCAGGAGCAGGAGGGAGCCTCTACCACCCGCATGATATTCCGTTACCGGGTGGGCCAGGGGCTGCGCCAGGTCGAAGACACCCTGGTACGCGAACAGGAAGTGCAGCTGTGGGTAGGGGACAGGCTGCAGGAGGTGCTGGTGTGCACGCCCGTGCACCTGGACGAGCTGGCGGTCGGGCGTCTCTTCACCGCTGGCCTGCTGGGGCAGGCTGCCGACCTGCGGGGACTGGAGGTAGACCAGGGCCTGCCGGCGGTGCGGGTGATGCTGGCGGCGACCCCGGCTGGGGCGGAGTGGGCCGGGACAGGTGGGAGCGAGGGGCCGCACCTTGAGGCCCGCGATTGCCTGCGGCTGATGGAGCAGCTGCTGCAGGTGTCACCGTTGCACCGCGCCACGGGGGGAGTGCACACGGTAGCGCTGGCGCGGGGGGGCGAACTGCTGCTGTTCCGAGAGGACGTGGGCCGCCACAACGCGATGGACAAGGTCATCGGGCACTGCCTGCTGCACGGCGTAGACACCAGCGACAAGGTGCTGGTGCACAGCGGGAGGGTGTCGGCAGACCTGGCGGCCAAGGCCATCAAGGCCGGTTTCCGGGCCCTGGTGGCCCGGGCAGCGGTGACCGACCTGGCCTGCAGCCTGGCGCGGGAGGCCGGCATGACCCTGGTGGGGTTCACCCGTGGCGAGCGCTTCAACGTGTACAGCGGGGAGACGCGGGTCAGGACGGAAGGGGAGGCGTAGCCGTGTTGCCGGCCATATCGTTCGTGGGACCGCACAACGTGGGCAAGACCAGCCTGCTGGAAAAAATCGTCGCGCGCCTGGACGGGATGGGGGTGCGCGTGGGGCTCATCAAGCACGCGCCGGGAGGGTTCGACCTGGGGGGCGAAGGGAAGGATTCCGCCCGCCTCTACCGCGCTGGTGCCCAGGCGGTGGTGCTGGCTACTTCCGGTTGCATTGCCCACTACCGGCGCACGCGGGGGGAGGTGCCGCTGGCGGAACTGCTGGAGTCACTGGCCGGCGAGGTGGACCTGGTCATCGTGGAGGGGTTCAAGCAGGAAGGCCTGCCCAAGGTAGAGGTGTTGCGGCGGGAGGTGACCTCCGTGCCGCTGGGGGTGGACAACCTGGTGGCGGTGGTGGCCGATTTCCCGTTGCCGGAAGGAGAAGTGCCGACCTTCGACCTGCAGGATGTAGCCGGCCTGACCGCATTCATCCTCCGCGCCTGCGGGCTGCGAGAGCCGGACCATGGGGGGTGAAGCGGTGGCGAAGACGTGCAGGGTGCGTGTCCGCCCCGGCGTGGGAGGGGAGCAGACCCTGTGGGCGGAGCAGGGACAGACGCTGTGGGACGTGCTGGTCGATGCCGGCCTGCTGGTGCCCGGGGACTGCGGGGGACAGGGCTTTTGCGGTGCCTGCGTGGTGCAGGCTGAAGGTCGCCTCAGTGCACCGGGGGAAGAAGAGCAGGAGTTGCTGGCGGGCCGTGCCGGGCGTTTGGCCTGCCACTGCCGGGTGCTGGGCGACTGCCGGGTGACCCTGCCCGGAGTGGAAGCGCGTGCGGCCCGGCTGCCAGTGGCCGCAGCATGCTCCCCGCTGCGGCCCTTGCTGAGGGCGACGCCCCTGCACCTGCAACGTGGGCAGGCCCCGGACCTGCGGCAGCAGGTGGGGCAGGCGTTACCAGGGGTGCGGCTCGCGCCGCCGGCGGGCGAATGGGAGAGCCTGAAGGCTGCCCGGCAGGGAGAACACGTGCGCGGGGTGCTGCGGCGGGGCGAACTGGTCGCCTTGCTGACCGCGCCAGACCGGCCGCTGTGGGGGGTGGCGCTGGACGTCGGCAGCACCACGCTCTTCGGCGAGTTGGTAGACCTGGAATCAGGAGCGTCGCGGGCTGCCGCCTCCCTCGACAACCCGCAGCGGCGGTTCGGCGCCGACATCGTGTCCCGCCTGACCGCGGCCCTGGGCTCGCGGGAGGCGCACCGGGCCCTCACCGACGAGCTGCGCGCCGGGGTGGGGACCCTGCTGCGGGAACTGGCTGCCCAGGCAGGCGGCGAGGCGCAGGACATCCACCACCTGGTGGTGGCCGGCAACCCGGTCATGGTGCATTTCCTGCTGGGATGGGAGGTGGAAGGGCTCTCCCGGCACCCGTTGGCCCTCACTCACCCCCAGGGGGTGGAGGTGGAGGCAGCCGCGCTGGAGCTGCCTGCCCACCAGCGCGCCCTGGTACAGGTATTGCCACAGGTAGGCGGCATGGTGGGAGCGGACACAGTGGCCGGCCTACTGGCCCTGGGACCGCAGGCCCCGCACCGCTTCCTGCTGGTGGACATCGGCACCAACGGCGAGATTGCGCTGCGCGACGGTGAGCGCTGGTGGGCCTGCTCGGCCGCCGCCGGGCCAGCCTTCGAAGGGGGCAGCATCTCCCGCGGCATGCGCGCCCGCCCTGGGGCGGTGGACCGCGCCTGGGTCAGGGGAGAGGAAATCCGCTTCGGGGTAGTGGGCGGGGGCACGCCGCGCGGCATCTGCGGCTCGGGGCTGGTGGACCTGGTGGCGGCCCTGCTGGCGCTGGGGCGGCTGCAGCCGGACGGGTGGCTGCAGGCGCCCTCACCGGGCGATGGCGAGCGCCGCTACGTGCTGTGGCCCGGCGGCCCTGACGAGGAGGTCGCCCTCACCCAGGGGGACATCCGCCAGCTGCAGCTGGCCAAGGGTGCGTTGCGCGCGGGAGCCGAACTGCTGTTGCGACGGGCCGGGCTGCGCTGGGAGGAGCTGGCGGCAGTCTACCTGGCCGGTGCCTTCGGCAATTCGCTGCACGTGGCCAGCGCGGTCGCCATCGGCCTGCTGCCCCCGCTGTCAGCGCACCAGGTGGTGGCGGCGGGGAACACCGCCGCGCGGGGGGCACGCAGGGTGTTGCTGGATGCACCTGCCTGGGGCGAGGCCCTGGCCTTGGCGCAACGCATCGAGTACGTGGAACTGGCGCTGCAGAGCGATTTCCAGGAGGTGTTCGTGGCCAGCCTGAACTTCCCCGCCTGACTGGCGGGCAGGGCGGCAGAGGCGCGAAAGCCTGCCCCGGGGGGCAGGCTGGCCATGCGAGGGGTGGAAAGGGCGGCCGCAGCGGCCGGGGGAACGCTCAGTCGCAGGGAGGAGCAGGGGCGTTGCGCTCCAGCGGATTGATGACCAGCCCGGTGAGCAGCTTGGGGTAGAAATAGGTGGCCTTCTGCGGCATCTTGTCCCGCGCCTGCGCCACGTCCACTACCTCCGTGACCCGGGTGGGGTTGAGGAAGAACGCCACCTGGTGCGTCCCCTTCTCGATGCGCTCCACTGCCCAGGACGCGTCCTTGGTGTAGACCAGGTTCTCCTGGCTCTTGCGCTTCTCGGCGTCGATACCCAGCAGGTGGTCCAGCACCAGGTTGTCCAGCACGGCCACCCCCAACTGCCGCCAGGCATCAGAGCGCTCCTCTGGCAGGATGCCGCTGAGGTCCACTTCCGGCTTGAGGGTGAGCATGTAGAGGATGCGGTTCTGGCCATACATGCCGAACACCTGGCGGGTCTTGCCCATTTCCTCCATGGCCTTCAGGAACAGCGGCAGCTTCTCCACCGAGCCGAAGACGTGCACCTCGAAGTACTGTTCCAGCTTGACCCGCAGCGCGCCCAGGTCGAAGTCGGGGATGTTGCCCACCACCCGGTGGGTGGGCAGGATGACCAGGCCCTGGTCGTAGAGGTTGACCAGCGTAATCATCACGTAGTCGTAGCCCTGGTACCCCTGGGCCTTCATTTCGCGTGCGAATTCCAGCGCCGTTTCGTAACGGTGATGACCATCGGCAATGAAGATCTGCTTGTCCTTCATGGCCTCCACCACCGCGCGAATGACCGCTTCGTCGGTGATGACCCACAGACGGTGGATCTCTCCGGCCTCATCGTAGATCTCGATCTCCGGCGGCGTGTCCTCCACTGCCTTGAGCAGGGCGGTGTCGACCGTGCGCGAGGGGTCGGAGTACAGCCCGAAGATGGAGCTGAAGTTGCAGCGGGTGGCGCGCATCAGCCGCAGGCGGTCTTCCTTGGGCTTGGAGAGGGTTTCCTCGTGGGGCAGGACGGTGCCGGCAGAGTAGTCCTCCACCTTCAGGCCGCAGATGAAGCCGTTGCGCACCAGGCTGGTGCCGTGGGCCTTGAACTCCTGCTGGTAGAGGTAGAGGGCAGGCTGGGACTCGTAGACCAGGATGTCCTCCTCGATCCAGCGGTTGAGATACTCGGCCGCCCGGGAGTAGCGGTTCTTCTGCTCGTCGTCGGTGAGGAAGGTGAGCCCGAGCTCCAGCCGGATGATGTTGGCGGGGTGCTCGGCGTAGTACCTCGTCTGCGCCGCCTCGTCGATGATGTCATAGGGGGGAGTGACCACCGCCCCCAGGTTGGGGATCTTCTGCTCGTTGTAGCGAAGCCCGATGAAAGGCACGATCTCAGCCATGCACGCTCCCCCATTCCGCCGATGTTGTTCAACTTGTCCCAATTCTATTACAATAAGGACATGGCGGCAACCGTGTTTCTCCGCGCCGGAAGGGCAACGGCGGGGCATCCTGGCCCTGCACGGAGCGCCCCGCGGAGGAGGTCAGCGTGAGGCCTGCCTCCGGTCACAGGAATGTCGGAGTCCGCGTTTCAGCTCTGGTGCATGCCGAGGAGGTATCGCGTGTGCTGACACCCCCTTCGAAATTCATCAAGGACGTGAGGGAGCTCCGGGCTCCCGGCCACATCTGCGCGCTGTACTCGTCGGAACAGGAGTGGCGTGACATACTCCTGCCTTTCGTGCAAGCCGGGCTGGACAGGGGAGAAAAGGTGGTGTTCGTGGGCCAGGAGGCGGCGGCCTGCCGGTTGCGCGCCTGCCTGCGCGACGAGGGCGTCGACCTGCCTGCCATGGAGAAGAAGGGTCGGCTCCTCGTGCTGCCGTTGTCTCCGGGCGGGGATGCCGGAGGGCAGGTGGACTCCCTGCGGGAGGTGGTGCGTGGCGCCCGCAGCCAGGGGTACCCGGCGGTGCGGGTGGTACGCGAACTCGCGGCCGGTGACGGCAGCGACGCGCGCGTGCTGGGGGACATGGAAGCGATGGTCCAGCTGCGGCTGGTGGAGGGCGAGGAGTGCCTGGTGCTGTGCCTGTGCGAACAGCCAGGCACCGCCGCGGAGGCGCTGCGGGACCTCCTGCTCACCCATCCCCTGCTGGCGCGCGACAGCGTGTTGTACCGCAACCCCTACGCGGTGCCGGCCACCGAGTACCTGGAGGATGACTACGCGGAGACCCAGGTGCATGGCTGGCTGTCCGCCATGGCCCAGGGCAGGCGCAACGAGCAGTACATGCGCTTCGTCACCGACGTGCTGAGGCGGTCCTCGCAGCCGTTCCTGGCCGGTTTCACGGACGGGCGCATCATGACCTGCAACCCGGCCTTCTGTGACCTGGTCGGCTACACCCAGGAGGAAATCCGTCTCATGACCTGGTCGGCGCACCTCACTCCCGCGGAGTGGCGGGAGGTGGAGCGGCACTACCAGGAAGAACTGCGCCGCACCGGGCAGCCCCAGCGCTACGAGAAGGAATACCTGCGCAAGGACGGCTCCCGGGTGCCGGTGGAGGTGCTGCTGCACCGCCTCGAAGACCCCGAAGGCGGCTTCGACTACTACTACGGCTTCATCACTGACATCACCGAGCGCAAGCGGGCGGAAGCCCTGCTGCGCCAGTCCGAGCGCCGGCTGGCAGACATCATCGACTCGCTGCCGGATGCCACCTTCGTCATCGACCGCGAAGGAAAGGTCATCGCCTGGAACAAGGCCATCGAGGAGATGACTGGCATACCCGCGCACCAGATGCTGGGCAAGGGGGACTACGAGTACGCCATCCCCTTCTACGGCCATCGCCGCCCCATCCTCATCGACCTGGTGTTCGGCTCGCAGCCGGTGGAACAGGAGTACCAGTTCATCCAGCGCCAGGAGGGAGCGCTGGTGGGAGAGACCCTGGTGCCGGCGCTGGGAGGCACGGGGGCCATCCTGTGGGGCAAGGCCACCCCGCTCTTCGACGAGCGCGGCAACGTGGTGGGGGCCATCGAATCGGTCCGCGACGTCACCGAGCGCCACCGCATGGAGGCCGCCCTGCGGGAATCGCAGCGGCGCATGGCCGACATCATCGACTCGCTGCCCGACGCCACCTTCGTCATCGACCGCGAAGGCACGGTCATCGCCTGGAACAAGGCCATGGAAGAGCTCACCGGGGTTCCGGCGGTGGACATGGTGGGCAAGGGAGACTACGAGTACGCCATCCCCTTCTACGGGGAACGGCGTCCCATCCTCATCGACCTGGTGTTCGGGCCCCGGGAAGAGGAGAAGGGGTACCAGTTCATCGAGCGCCAGGAAGGGGTGCTGGTAGCCGAGACCCTGGTCCCGGCCCTGCGCGGGACGGGGGCCATCCTGTGGGGCAAGGCCACCGCCCTGTTCGACGACCAGGGCAACGTGGTGGGGGCCATCGAGTCAGTGCGCGATGTCACCGAGCGCCACCAGATGGAGGCTGCCCTGCGGGAATCGGAGCGGCGCATGGCGGACATCATCGACTCGCTGCCCGACGCCACCTTCGTCATCGACCGCGCGGGCACGGTCATCGCCTGGAACAAGGCCATGGAAGAGCTCACCGGGGTTCCGGCGGCGGACATGGTGGGCAAGGGAGACTACGAGTACGCCATCCCCTTCTACGGGGAGCGCCGGCCCACGCTGGTGGACCTGGTCTTCAGCGAGCGTGACGTGTCGCGCGACTACCTCTTCGTGGAACGGCAGGAAGGCGCCCTGGTGGCGGAGGGGTTCGTGCCCGCCCTGCGCGGCATGGGGGCCATCCTGTGGGCCAAGGTCACCCCGCTCTACGACACCCAGGGGCAACTGACCGGGGCCATCGAGACCGTCCGCGACATCACCGAGCGCGTGCGCATGGAGCAGGCCCTGCGCGAGTCGGAGCGGCGGATGGCCGATATCATCAACTTCCTGCCTGACGCCACCTTCGTCATCGACCGCGAGGGCAAGGTCATCGCCTGGAACAAGGCCATGGAGGAGATGATGGGGGTCAAGGCGGAGGACATGCTGGGCAAGGGCGACTACGAGTATGCCATCCCCTTCTACGGCGAGCGCCGGCCCATCCTCATTGACCTGGTGTTCAGGTCCGACCCCGAGGTGGAGAAGGACTACATGTTCATCCAGCGTGACCGGGACGCCATCGTGGCCGAAACCCTGGTGCCCAAGATCCGTGGGCAGCAGGCCTACGTGTGGGGCAAGGCCACCCCCTTCTACGACGAACAGGGCAACATCGTGGGGGCCATCGAGGCCATCCGCGACATCACCGACCGCAAGCGGGCGGAAGAGGAGATCCGCGTGCTCAACGAGGAGCTGGAGCGCCGGGTCCAGCAGCGCACCGCCCAGCTGGAGGCCGCCAACAAGGAGATGGAGGCCTTCACCTACTCCGTCTCCCACGACCTGCGCGCTCCCCTGCGCGCCATTGACGGCTTCTCGCGGGTGCTGCTGGAGGACTACGCGGACCGCCTGGACGATGAGGGCCGGCGCATGTTCGACATCATCCGCCGCAACACGGCCAACATGAGCCAGCTCATCGACGACCTGCTGGCCTTTTCGCGGGTGGGCCGCAAGGAACTGGCCTGGTCGCAGGTGGACATGACGGAGCTTGCCAAGCGCGCGCTGCGCGAGGTGGAGGCCAGTGCTCCTCCCCGCGACCGCCGCATCGTCATCGGCGACCTCCCACCGGCGGTGGCCGACCGGGCCATGCTGCACCAGGTGTTCGTCAACCTGCTGACCAACGCCTTCAAGTTCACCGCCCCGGTGGAGGAGCCGGTCATCGAGATCGGGGGCTGGAGCGAGGAGGAGGAGAACGTCTACTACGTGAAGGACAACGGCGTCGGATTCGACCCCCAGTACGCCAACAAGCTCTTCGGGGTATTCCAGCGCCTGCACCGGGCCGACGAGTTCGAGGGGACGGGAGTGGGCCTGGCCATCGTCCAGCGCACCGTCCTCCGGCACGGCGGGCAGGTGCGGGCCGAGGGCAAGGTGGGGGAGGGTGCGACGTTCTATTTCACCATTCCAAAGGAGGCTGCACATGATTAACGCCACTGAACTGGAGATCCTGCTGGTGGAGGACAACCCGGCCGACTGCGAGTTGACTATCCGGGCGCTGCGGCGCCGCAACCTGGCCAACCGGGTGACGGTGGCCATGGACGGCGCGCAGGCCCTGGACTTCCTGTTCGGCCGCGGCGACTACGAGGGGCGCTCGCCTGACACCCACCCCCGGCTCATCCTTCTCGATCTCAAGCTGCCCAAGGTGGACGGGCTGGAGGTCCTGCGAGCCATCAAGGCGGACGAGCAGATGCGCTCCATTCCAGTGGTGGTGCTGACCTCCTCGCGCGAGGAGCGCGACATCGTCGAGAGCTACCGGCTGGGGGTCAACAGCTACATCGTCAAGCCGGTGGACTTCGACAAGTTCATGGAGGCGGTCACGGAGGTCGGCCTGTACTGGCTGTTGCTCAACGAACCGCCGCGGTAGGATGGGTGCGTAACACACCGGGAGGAAGGACGGGAGGTCGGGATGGAAATGGACAGAGAGGAAGGCATGAGGCGGACGGAACAGTCCCCGGAAGCCGCGGACGTCCTGCGCATCCTCATCCTGGAGGACTTCGAGCCGGATGCGGAGCTGGTGGCGCGCGAGCTGCGGAAAGCAGGGATAGCCTGCATGCTGCGGCGGGTGGAAACCGAGCACGAGTTCCGGCGCGGAATCAACGAGTTTCAACCCTCCCTCATCCTGGCTGACTACTCGCTGCCCGCCTTCGATGGCCTGAGCGCCCTGGAAATCGCCAACGCGGAGTGCCCGGAGATCCCCTTCGTGTTCGTGTCAGGGACCATCGGCGAGGAAGTGGCCATCGAGACGCTGAAGCGCGGGGCCACCGACTACGTGTTGAAGGAGCGCCTTTCCCGGCTGGTCCCCGCCGTGCGGCGCTCGCTGCAGGAGGTGGAGGAGCGCCGGGCGCGCCGGCGGGCGCAGCGGGCGCTGCGGGAGTCAGAAGCGCGCTACCGGGCCATCTTCGAGACCACCGGTGTGCCCAGCATGCTGGTGGAGGCGGACACCACCATCAGCCTGGTCAACACGGAGTTCACCCTCATGACCGGCTACGCCAAGGAAGAGGTGGAGGGGCGCATCAGCGTCCTGGACTTCATCCACCCCGAGGACCGCGAGATGGTGCTGAACTACCACCGCCAGCGCCGCCTCGACCCCCGCTCGGTGCCCGCCAAGTACGAGGTGCGTGGGATCACCCGCACGGGCGAGGTGCGGGACCTCTACCTCACCGTTTCGCTCATCCCGGGGACCCACATCACGGTGGCCTCGTTCCTGGACATTACCGAGCGCAAGCAGTCGGAGGACCGCATGCGCAAGCTGCTGCAGGTGTTTGACCAGGCCAGCGAGGGCATGGTCATCACCAACGCCTCCGGCCAGGTGGAGTGGGTGAACCGGGCCTTCAGCCGCATCCTGGGCTACCGCCCCGAGGACATCATCGGGCGCCCCTCGCCCCCCCTCATTGAAACCGAACAGGACGAGGTGCGTGCCGCCATCCAGGCCAGCCTGCGCGAGCTGGGCTACTGGGAGGGAGAGACCAGGGGCCGTCGCCGCAACGGCACCCGTTTCCCCCTGTGGGAATCGGTGAGCGCAGTGCAGGACGACGCGGGCGAGTTCAAGGGGTACATCGGTATCTTCCGCGACATGACCGAGCAGAAGCGCATGGAGGAGGAACAGCGCCGCCTGCGCGAGCAGGCGGAGCGGGGCCGTCGCCTGGCCACGCTCTCCGCCATGTCGGCGGGCATCGTGCACGAGATTGCCCAGCCCCTCAACGCCATCAAGGTGCTGGCCGAGGGCATGCTCTACTGGCAGCGCCAGGGGGTGCAGCCACCAATGAGCGAGGTCATCGAAACGCTGGAGGAGATCTCCTCCGAAGCATGTCGCATCGCCGAGATCATGAACCACGTGCGGTCACTGGTCTCCAGGGGTCAGCCAGCCGGGCAGCGGCGCTGCGACCTCAAC
>JARYMO010000022.1 GCA_029907055.1 Syntrophomonadaceae bacterium
TCAAAGGGGATGGTGTTCTTGTTGGCGGTGATGTTGGCCGCTTCAAGCAGCAACTCGGCTTGCTGGCCCGTCATCCCCCGCGCTTTCACATCCACCAACATCAGGTGATTGTCGGTGCCGCCGGAGACCAACCTCAGGCCGTTGGCCGCGAGTTCGGCGGCCAAGGTACGCGCATTGTCAACAATGCGTTGTTGATACTCGAGGAATTCCGGAGTCATGGCCTCCTTCAGGCACACCGCCTTGCTGGCAATGACGTGCATCAAGGGGCCCCCTTGGATACCAGGGAACACGGCCTTGTCAATGCGAGCAGCCCATTCTTCCCGGCACAGGATCATGCCACCGCGCGGGCCGCGCAGGGTCTTATGGGTGGTGGTAGTCACGAAATCAGCGTGGGGGATGGGACTGGGATGCAGCCCCGCCGCTACCAGCCCGGCGATGTGTGCCATGTCCACCAGAAGCAGTGCCCCTACCTCATCGGCAATGGAACGGAAAGCCGCAAAGTCAATGATACGGGGGTAGGCACTGGCGCCAGCTACAATCATGCGAGGACGCGCCTGGCGAGCAATGTCCCGCACCTCATCGTAGTCGATGGTCTCCGTGTGGCGACTGACCCCGTAGGCCGCGATCTTGAAGTAGGTGCCCGAGATGTTCACTGGACTGCCGTGGGTCAGGTGCCCACCGTGAGAGAGGTTCATCCCCAGGATGGTATCCCCGGGGTTAAGGGCGGCGAAGTAGACCGCCGTGTTCGCTTGGGCTCCCGAGTGAGGCTGGACATTGGCGTGCTCGGCGCCGAACAGCTGCTTGGCCCGGGTGCGAGCCAATTCCTCCGCCACGTCCACGAACTCGCAGCCGCCGTAGTAGCGCTTCCCAGGGTATCCCTCGGCGTACTTGTTGGTCATCACACACCCCTGGGCGGCCATCACGGCTCGCGAGACAAAGTTCTCCGAGGCAATGAGCTCCAGCTTGGTGGCCTGCCTCACTTCCTCCTGCGCAATGGCTTCCGCGAGTTCCGGATCTACTGGACGCACGTACTGTTCGATGTAGTCCACCTGCACCCCCCCTATCGCTGACCGTCTGACTCCAGCGCGCGGATCTTTTCTACCCGGCGCGCGTGCCGACCCCCTTCAAAGGGGGTCTCCAGGAAACAGCGGACGATAACCGCTGCCAGCTCCTCGCTGATGATGCGGGCTCCCAGCGCCAGCACATTGGCGTCATTGTGGCTACGCGCGGCGTGTGCCACCGGCACTGAAGAGCACACCGCCGCCCGCACCCCGGGGATCTTGTTGGCCGCAATCGCCATCCCGGTCCCCGTCCCACATACCAGGATGCCCATCGCCCCTTGAGTTCCGACCACCGAGCGGGCGACCCGGGCGGCGATATCCGGGTAGTCGACGGGGTCGGCCGACTCGCTCCCGAAATCGCTCACGGGGTGACCGGATTCTGCCAGGAGATTCCGCAACTTTTCCTTCAGTTCGTACCCCGCGTGGTCGCTGCCTATCATGATTCTCATCGCCGGCACCTGTGTCACCCCTGTACCGTGAACCGATTGAACAGCCGCTCCAACTCCCGCCCTCTCTGTATGCACCGACACATTTCTTCTACGTTCGACCGTTCCATTCCTGTCTCCTGTCCATTGCCCCCGCCCTCCGCCATGAACCACCAGCGGCGGCATGGCTTAATGATACGGCGTTTTTCTCGCCGCGCTCAACCCCATTTTTGAGACCTGCCCCCGTCCCCCGAACAGCAATGAAGCAGCCTTCTCTGGACGGTGACAGGCTGCTCATCTATGACCGTGATCATTGTTTCTCCTGGGCCGGGGTGGCTGTCTCTGTTAGGCGGAGTCGCCAGTGCTGCTCGCAGCGTTTCCTCCCCCCTTCGCTCCGGGCCCTGGGCAGTGCTGGCCGACCACCCGCACCAGGAACGCGCGGACCAGCTCACGGATGCGCCCGCAACTCTCGCGGTACGCATCCAGCCCCAGCCCGATGGGGTCCGGAACGCCGTCCTCCGCCATTCCACTCAGATAGTCGCCGGGACTGCTCAGCCGTGGCACAATCTCCGGGTATCGGGCCGCCAGTTCGTCTCGGTGAGCCCGGGTCATGGTCAGCACGAAGTCAGCATTCCGCAAAAGCTCGCCGTCCACCTGCCGGCTGCGATGTGGTCCCAGTTCTATCCCCAGTTCGCGCAGGGCTTCCACCGCCAGGGGAGAGGCCGGAAGCCCGGGCAGGGCATGGAGACCGGCCGATCCTGCTTCGAAGAAATCTGCGCACTGAGAAAACTCTTCGCGCAGAACCGATCGGAAGACGGCCACCGCCATCGGACTGCGACACGTATTGCCCGAGCACACGAACAGCACTTTCAGCTTGTTGCTCACGCTTTCACCTCATCGGTATCGACCCCAGCGCATCGGCGCACCCGCTCCATCAGTGCCGTCCCTGCCCCCTCTTCCGGGTAGGGCTCGACCAACAGGGTCTCGATCCCGCGACTTTCAGCTTCGCGCAAGATTCCGAACCACTGTACCCCCGCTACCACGGGGTCGGGGTCCATGCGGAATACTGGCACTGCTAATCGGTTGGCCCAGTCCAGCCACGTATCGCTGTGCACGGCCATGGCCACCCCCCTTGCTTCCCCGGCCTGCACTGCCGCGCAGGAGGTGTCGCCCGGCTTGTCGGTCAGCAGTATCACTTTCATGGCCGTCGAAGGCCTCGTCTGCCGCACCAGTGCGTGGGAGGGAGCAGCCTCAATAGACCCTGGCACCACCTGCTCCAGCTGCTCACGAGGAATGGCTCCCGGCCGCAAGATACGGAACGGGCGCCGGGAAACGTCCAGAACGGTCGACTCTACGCCGGTGAAAGTGTCCCCCCCGTCAAGGATCACCGCGATTCTCCCCTCCAGGTCGTCGCGCACGTGCGCGGCGCAGGTCGGACTGGGTCTCCCTGACAGGTTTGCACTGGGAGCCGCGAGCGGCCCAGCTCGCTCGATGAGAGCCAAGGCCACTGGGTGTGCTGGCATCCTCACCCCCACCGTACTCCCGTAACCCCGCACCACCTGGGGAACGGCATCCGAGGCCTCCATCACCAGCGTCAGCGGCCCGGGCCAGAACACCTCCATCAACCTGGCCGCCTCTTCCGGTATCTCCCGCACCAGCGGATACACCTGCTCACGAGAGCTGACGTGCACGATGAGGGGCTTTTCCGGGGGCCGTCCCTTGGCCACGAAGATCTGCTTTACCGCTTTCTCGTCGGTCGCGAGCGCTCCCAGCCCGTACACTGTTTCGGTGGGAAACGCCACCAATTGACCGCGGCGCAGGTACCCAGCGGCGCACTCCACTGTTGCCGCGTCAGGGCAGCGGGGGTCGACCTTGCAGTAACGGGTCCGCACTTTCTGCGCCTCCCTTCCTTGCGACCACCACGCGATCCCTTCCTGTCAGGTCAGGGAGGACGGACACTTCGGAGAATTCTTGCAGAAGCCCCAGCATTGCCTGACCTTGCCGATGATCTATCTCCACCACCAGGTACCCTCCCGGCACCAGCATCCTCCCCGCCTGGGGGATGAGCCGCCGGTAGAGCGCCAATCCGTCGTGGCCCCCGTCCAGCGCAACGCGCGGTTCGTAGCGCAGCAGCCCCTTCCCCAGTTCGCTCGCCTCCGCACTCGGGACGTAGGGAAGGTTGGCCACCACCATGTCGAGGGCCAGGCCTCGTTTCTCCAGTGGTTCCAGGAGATCGCCATGCAGGAGTGTCACGCGCTCTTCGACGCCGTGTCGTGCGATGTTGCGCTGGGCGATGTCCAGGGCCGGAGCGCTGAGGTCGATGGCCCAGAGCGAACTCCGCGGCAGATGCCGCGCTAGAGTCACGGCAATGGCCCCTGAGCCGGTCCCAACATCGGCGATGCAGTGCGACGGCTCTCCTCGCCCGGCCAGGTCCAGGACCACATCCACCAGCAGCTCGGTCTCCGGCCGCGGCACCAGGACTCCCGGCCCCACCTCGAAGCGCAACGAGTAGAACTCGCGGTAGCCGACGAGATAGGCCACCGGTTGGCCCTGCAGGCGCCGATGCACCAACTCCCGGAAACGCTGCCTTTCTTCCTGATTGACGGGCTGGTGATAGTTGACGTAGAGGTGCACCCGGTCAGCGTCCAGTACGTGCGCGAGCAGCACCTCCGCTTCCAGGCGCGGATGCTCGAATCCCTCCCGGGCAAAGCGGTTGGTCGTCCACTCCACCAAGGCCTGAATGGTCCATATTTCCTGCATGCTCAGTCGACCATCCTCAGTCGCTCTGCTTGGTCGTGGCTGATCAGCGCATCCACGATTTCATTCAGTTGCCCGGCCAGGACAGCATCCAGCTTGTGCAGAGTGAGGTTGATGCGGTGATCCGTGACTCTTCCCTGGGGGAAGTTGTAGGTGCGAATGCGTTCACTTCTGTCCCCGCTGCCCACCTGGCTGCGTCGGGTTCCCGCAATCTCCGCGTCGTGTTCCGCCTGTTTGAGTTCCAACAGCCGAGCCCGCAGGACCCGCATGGCCTTGTCCTTGTTCTTGTGTTGCGACTTCTCGTCCTGGCAACTCACCACCAAGCCGGTGGGGATGTGGGTGATGCGCACGGCGGACTGGGTGGTATTCACTGACTGCCCCCCGGGACCACTGGAGCAGAACACGTCCACCCGGATATCGTTGGGGTTGATCTCCACCTCGACCTCTTCCGCCTCGGGCAACACCGCGACCGTAGCCGCCGAGGTATGGATCCGCCCCCCGGACTCCGTCACCGGGATACGCTGCACTCGATGCACCCCGGACTCGTACTTCAGTCGACTGTAGGCGCCTTTCCCTTCAACCAGGAAGATGATCTCCTTGAAGCCACCCAGGTCCGAAGGGCTCGAGTCCATGATCTCCACCCTCCACCCCTGCTGCTCCGCGTAGCGCGCATACATCTTGAACAGATCAGCAGCAAACAGTGCCGCTTCTTGCCCTCCCGTACCGGCGCGAATCTCCATAATAACGTTCTTGCTGTCATTGGGGTCCTGCGGAAGCAGCAGAATCTTGAGCGCTCTCTCCAGTTCCTCCTCACGGCGAGCCAGCGACTCCAGCTCTTCTTCAAGCATGGCGCGCATCTCCGGGTCCGGGTTCTCCTCCAGCATGCCGCGCACGTCGCCGCGTTCCCGGCGCACCTTCTTGAACTCCCGATAGGTGGTCACCAGATCAGACATATCTGCATGCGCCTTGGCGTATTTCTGGAACCGGGGCTGGTCAGCGATGATTTCAGGCTTCCCTAACAACCCGGTAATTTCTTCATACTGTTCTTCCAGTTTGTCGAGCTTGTCCAGCATGGCCACCTTTCTCCCCCACCGGGTTCCCGTCAATTCATGCTTGATTACTGCTGCAGTAGCGCCGTGGGTTCATGGCCTTCACGCTTCCGCCACTGCGGCCAAGGCACGCACGGCCACCTCGATCTGGTCATCGCTCGGCTCCCGGGTGGTGAGCTGCTGAAGCCAGAGACCGGGGGCCATCAACCACTGGGCCCATCTCCGGTCCGCATAGCGTGCGGTGAACCGGGTGAACTCGTAGGCAATTCCCGCCACCAGAGGCAAGAGCACGAGGCGCGATGCCACCTTCCAGCCCAGACCCCCGTTTCCCAACAGTGAGAACACAAATATCGCCGCCACCATCACCACCAGGAGGAAGCTGGTACCGCAACGCGGGTGCAGGGTGGAGCGGGGCCGCGCATGTGCCACGGTAAGAGGATCGCCTTGTTCTAAGGTGTGGACCGCCTTGTGTTCGGCCCCATGGTACATGAAGACGCGGGCTATCTCTTCCATGCGCGAAATGGCCACCACGTAGCCCAGGAACACGGCAATCCTGATTACTCCTTCGACCATGTTCTGGCCCAGCGCGCTGGCAATGACTTCTCGGCCGAGGTGCGCCAGGCCTGTGGGGATAAGAACGAACAGTACTACTGCCATCGCCACTGCCATCGCTACGGTCACGGCAATTTCGCGCCCCGACAGTTCTTCCCCCTCCTCGGCCGCAGCGAGGCTGGCGGAGCGGTTGAGCGCCCGCATCCCGATCACCAGGGAGTCCGCCAACACAAAGGCGCCACGCACGAACGGCCACCTGAGCACCCGCCAGCGCTCGGTGAGCGAGCAATACTCGCTCTTCTCCACCGTTACGCTCCCGTCCGGGGTGCGTACCGCCAGGGCCACATGGCGCGGCCCCCGCATCATCACGCCCTCGATGACTGCCTGGCCACCATACTGGAAGCTTACTGCCAGAAGCCCCGCTCCCCGCCGCAGTCGCCGGCAACGGGCCTGCGGGTCGTCCCCCCCCGAGGGACGGCACTTGGCCCACTGTAGCCCTTGGTTCATGGTAATCCCCCGTCCACGTCGACCCACCCGGATCACGCCTTGGTGGCCTGCCGGGCCGTCAAAAAGAAGAGAGCAGAGTCCGTGCCTCTGCTGCTACTTCAAGCCGTATTTCTTCTTGAACTTGTCGACCCGTCCCCCGGTCTCCGCCACCCTGAGCTTGCTTCCAGTGTAGAAGGGGTGGCACTTGGAGCATATCTCGACCCGGAGGTTTTCCTTTGTCGACCCGGTCTCAAAGGCGTTCCCGCACGCGCACGTCACGGTGGTACGGAAGAACTTGGGGTGTATGTCGTTTTTCACGGTTTCACCTCTCTTCTCGGCATGCAACCGAGCCTATTATACCAAGGACGCCAACGGATGACAAGGCACCCCCACTGCCACCCGCTAGCTCCCGACATGGACCAGAACCGTGCGGCTGCGCGGGCCGTCGAACTCACACAGGAAAATGCGTTGCCAGGTACCGAGCTTGAGCCTGCCCCCTGCAACGGGGACCTGCACCGAGGCCCCGACCAGCGTGGCCTTGATGTGGGCATCTGAATTCCCTTCACTGTGCCGGTATTCTGGAGAGCGCAACGGAACCAAACCCGCCAGGCCCCCCAGGATATCGCTGCACACGTCTGGATCAGCGCCTTCATTGATGGTCACGGCCGCGGTGGTATGCGGGACAAACACCGTCACCAGGCCTTGCTGGCAATTCTGCCTGGTCACCTCTGCCTGCACCTGCGCCGTGATATCGACCATCTGGCTGCGCTGACGGGTGGTCACGGAGAATTCACTTGTCATAGTCCCCTTGTCCCTTTCTCATTGCTATGCACTGCCAGTGGGCGTCGGGCCCTTCCTCCCCCGCCCTTACGGGGTGAGTGTAGCCCCCCACCCTGAGCCGGGGAAGCGCACGCAACCTCCCTATGAGCCCAACGATACCCAGGGTCTCACCCGCCGCCGGGAAGGTCTGGGCCAGGACCTCCGGGTCGATGGTGAGGTTGCGGAGCTGCACCATGTCCACGCCAGTGCGCCGGATGAACTCCTCCAGGAGAGCCACCTCCTCGACGCGGTCCGTGAACCCTGGAAACACCAGCAGGTTGATTGACACGAATACCCCTCGCGCCTTGGCGTAGGCAATCGACTCCTCCACGTCTCCCAGGTCATAGCCCGACGGACGGTGGTAGGTTCGATAGTGCTCTGGGTGGCAGGAAAAGATAGTGACCCTCATGGCGTCAAGTCCAGCATCCACTACCGCCCGCACCCCCTGCTGACAACCGGCGTTGGTATTCATGTTGATGGTTCCCTTGGCGGTTGTGCCACGCATGCGGGCAATGGCTTCCGCCAAGCGCTCACCATTGAGAGCCGGCTCGCCCTCGCAACCTTGTCCGAAGCTCACGATGCCCTGGCGGGCCTTCTCCAGGTGGTGCAGGCCGACCTCGACGATTTCCTCCACCGAGGGTACGAAGGCGAGTCGGTGCTGCGGCGATTCACCCCCTTCGTGACCCTCGGAGATACAGCCGAGACAGGCCGCGTTACAGGCAGGCATGGTGGGAATGCCGCCCTCCCAGCGCTCGTAGAACACGTTCTGGGCAGTGAAGCAGCTGTAGCGACGGGCGCACCCGGCCAGTTGCTGCAGGATGCGGTTCTCCGGGTGCCTGGACAGCCGGGCGCAAATCCGTCTCTCAAGCCCCGGGGTATTGTAGAAGCGAGGGTGCCATCGACGGTGTCCATCAATCTGAGTCGCAGCCACCCACACCTCGTCGTTCACCAGACCGACTGCCGCATACCCCAGCATGGGCAACCGAGCCTGTTGCGCGGGCGCTACCATGGCCGGAAGATAGGTACGCGTGAATCCCTGGGGCAGAAGGGCGGCAACGGCATACACCCGGCCGTGGCCAAGCAGGGGGTTGGTCTGGAGGCACACTACCTGTTCGCTGTCAGTTGCCAGACCCACCGGATAATACTGCGGCACCATTACCAGGGAGGCACCCCCGGGCAGTGGTACCATTTCTTCAGCCTGGGGCTCTACCCATGCCTCAGCCGCTCTTCCCAGCAGGCGCATGCGCGGGTGTTCAAATACCTGGCCATCCTCATCGGCAAACAACGCCAGTGGTTCCCAGTGTGGTCGGCGTCTCATACCGCCTTTCCTTTCCTGCATCAGTAGATACGGATGGGCGCGGCCTCACACCGACTCGCTGAATACCATCGGGGCCACCCGCACCAGATCCTGATTGGACCGCGTCTTCTTCAGCGTGTCAATCATGATCTCCATTGTTTCCACCGTCTGGTATGAAGCGAACATGCGCCGCAGTTTCCACATCAGTTCCATCTCTTCGGGTGACAGGAGCAGTTCCTCCTTGCGCGTCCCTGAGCGCTTCAGATCGATGGCGGGAAATATCCTGCGGTCAGCCAGTTTCCGGTCCAGGACCAGTTCCATGTTGCCAGTCCCCTTAAACTCCTCGAAGATCACCTCGTCCATGCGCGAGCCGGTTTCCACCAGCGCGGTTGCGAGGATGGTGAGGCTCCCCCCTTCTTCAATCTTGCGGGCTGCCCCGAAGAACCGCTTGGGCTTATTGAGCGATGCGGGGTCAATGCCGCCAGACAGCGTTCTGCCGCTGGGTGGAACCACCAGGTTGTGGGCGCGGGCCAACCGGGTAAGGCTGTCCATCAGGATGACCACGTCCTGTTTGTGCTCTACCAGCCGCTTCGCTCGTTCCAGCACCATGTCGGCCACCTTTACGTGGTTCTCGGGCGGCTCGTCGAAGGTGGAGGCGATAACCTCGCCGTTCACTGAGCGCTGCATGTCCGTGACTTCTTCCGGCCGCTCGTCGACCAGCAGGATGAACAACACCACCTCCGGGTGATTGGTGGTGATACTGTTGGCGATTTTCTGAATGAGGACTGTCTTGCCGGCTTTGGGAGGAGCGACGATGAGGCCGCGCTGGCCTTTCCCTATGGGAGATACCAGGTCGACGATGCGGGTGGATATCTCGCGGGGCTCGGTTTCCAGCCTAATTCTCTCCTGGGGATAGAGTGGCGTCAATGCATCGAAGTGGACCCGGCGCGCTGATTCTTCGGAGGGAAATCCGTTCACTTCTTCCACCTTGAGGAGGGCGAAGAACCTCTCGTTGTCCTTTGGGGGGCGGACTTGTCCTGACACCTTGTCGCCGGTCCGCAGGTCGAATTTCCTGATCTGGGACGGCGACACGTAAATGTCATCCTGGCTGGGCAGGTAGGCGAAGGGGCGCAGAAAGCCATATCCGTCAGGAAGGATCTCGAGTACCCCGGAAGCGCCCAGCAGCTGGTCGGACTTGGTGAGGGACTTCATGATTTCGAAGACCAGTTCCTTCTTCCTCAGCTTGGAGTACCCGGTCAGGTTGCGCTCCCGCGCAATCTGGTACAGTTCCACCATGTTCTTCTGCTCAAGTTCAGACAGATTCAACGACGGTCCTCCTCTCAAAGGGGGTCGACTCAGCAACAGGGGCCCGGGCCCTCTCGCCCTGCCAAAGTCCCCGTCCCCCCGGCCCCTGCAGCCCCAGCGGACACGAACCCGCAATCCGGACAGCCGCAGCATGCCACGGCCGGTATGAAGCATCGTGGGGGAATTGCGCGGTCAAGTTCTTGCAGAGCCAGGGAACAGACCTCGGCGCCACTGGGACGACACGCACCACGGCGGCTATCCCAGAAGCCGTTCAAGGGAAGTGATGAGCACGCGGGCAACGGGCACCCGGTGGCCCGAAACGACCGACCCGATGTCCCTCGTCCACCTTGGACAGGATCGTGCCCAGGATTCAGGAGTCGTAGGAAGGTACCGATGCTTCGGCCGGGAGGAGATGCTCCTACGCAGGAGAGAAGGGAAGGTGCTCTTCCCGAACTGTTACCGGTCTTCCTGAGGACCGGTTATCCCACCCCTGAAGAGCCTTATCCTATTATCACTGAAAAAGGGTTTCCTATCAAGCTGGTGCACCGCTTCGATGTAGCGGATGGTACCGGTCTTGCCCCGCATCACCAGGCTGTACGTCCGGGCCTGACGCCCAGAGTACCTGACTCCGCGCAGCAGGTCGCCATCGGTAATCCCAGTCGCAGCAAATATCACCTCGTTGGACCGCACGAGATCGTCCATGGTGAGCAGGCGGTTGATGTCGCTGATACCCATCTGCCGGGCGCGTTCAACTTCCGCCTCTTCGGTGGGCCACAGGCGTCCCTGGAAGTCGCCTCCCAGGCATTTCAGTGCCGCTGCCGCAATGACCCCTTCTGGCGCTCCCCCGATGCCCATTAGGATGTCCACCCCGGAGTTCGGGTACGCTGCCGCCACGGCTGGCGATACGTCACCGTCGGTGATGAGCTTGATGCGGGCGCCGGCGCGCCGGATCTCTTCGATAATCTCCTCGTGTCGTGGCCGGTCCAGCACTACCACCGTGACTTCCTCCACGGTCTTGCCCAGGGCCCGCGCCACCTCGCGCAGGTTCTCTCGCACCGGGACGTCCAGGCTCACTTTGCCCCGGCACTCGGGCCCCACCGCTATCTTGTCCATGTACATGTCGGGAGCGTGAAGGAGCGTCCCTCGAGGAGCCACTGCAATGACCGCGATGGCACCGGTGAGTCCCTTGGCCACGATATTGGTGCCCTCCAGGGGATCCACGGCCACGTCAACCAGGGGTGGGACGCCCGTGCCAACCTTTTCGCCGATGTACAGCATGGGCGCCTCGTCCATTTCGCCCTCACCGATGACTACGACTCCGTCAATCTGCACGGTGTCAAACATGGCCCGCATGGCACTCACGGCCGCGTCATCGGCAGCATCCTTATCCCCACGGCCCATCCAGCGGGCCGAGGCCAGCGCGGCGGCCTCCGTGACACGCACAAACTCCAGCGCCAGTTCTCTTTCCATCTTTGTCCCCCCTTCCTTTCTCGGCTCCCCTCACCCTACCGCTGCGCGGCCTTCCAGTCATCAAGGAACCGGGTGATCCCTACCTCCGTCAGGGGGTGGCGTACCATCTGTTTCAGCACTGAGTAGGGAACCGTGGCGATGTGCGCACCCATTTTGGCTGCCTCCACTACATGCACGGGATGACGGATACTGGCAGCGATGATCTCGGTGTCAATAAGGTAGTGGTCGAAGACCGTGACGATTTCGGACAGAACCTGCAGGCCGTCATTTCCGGTATCATCCACCCTCCCCACGAATGGACTCACGTAGCTGGCCCCGGCGCGCGCAGCCAGGAGGGCCTGGGCTGCAGAGAATACCAGGGTGGCGTTAGTGGAAACACCTTGCCGAGACAGCTGCCTGATGGCTGCCAGCCCCGCTTCGCAGACGGGGATCTTCACTACCACCTGTGGATGAAGGGCTGCCAGTTGCTTGCCCTCACGGACCATTTCATCCGTGTGGAGGCTCAGCACCTCTGCGCTCACCGGGCCCTCAACCAGGTCGCAGATCTCCCGCACCACGGTAGCGAAATCTCTGCCTTCCCTGGCGACCAGACTGGGGTTGGTGGTCACCCCGCTGATAACCCCCCAATTGTTTACTTCGCGAATCTCTTCGATGTTGGCAGTATCAATGAACAACCGCATGCGCTTCACCCCGTTCAGACTCGCCCGGAACTCCCGAACAAGCGGATTTTCTCCCGGATCAATGCGGTGGCAGCTTCACGGGCGGGCCCGAGAATCCGGCGTGGGTCGATTTCGCGAGCATTCTTGGCCAGCTCCGTCCGCATGGCTCCCACGAAGGCCTCTCGAATATTGGTGTCGATGTTGACCTTGCGCACCCCAAGGGCAATGGCCCGAGTTATGGCCTCATCGGGCACGCCGGAAGAGCCGTGCAGCACGATGGGGATCTTGACCAGCTGGCGGATTCGCTCGAGGCGGTCGAAATCCAGCCGCGGTTCCCCCTTGTATTGGCCGTGGG
>JARYMO010000314.1 GCA_029907055.1 Syntrophomonadaceae bacterium
GGAGACCAGCCGCAGCCCCGATTGCCGGAACATCGCGTCGCCCAGCCAGTCCAGGGTCAGGTCATGGCTGCCGATGGCCACTACCGTGCGCTCCACCTGGTGGGCGGGACGCAACATGACGACGGTAACATCTTCCCCGGCCTCGTACCCTTCGGTGCCCCGGGGTATGCGGAGTACACCGTCCGCTTTCACCAGGCTGCTGGTAATGCCTGCCCCCCTGCTCAATGGATAGGCCCGCAGGCATTCCCCCACCCTCGCCACGCTCACCTGCACGAACTCGTCCACCCCCATGGGCGATGCGGTCTTGCGGGCCAGCCGCGCTTTGAGCTCCGGGCGCGGCGGTGGCTGCAGCCCCTGTTTGCCATACACCAGCGGGCGCAGGAAGAGGTCAGCCACCAGGGCGGCCGAGACCGGGTAGCCTGGTACTCCCACCACCGCCTTGCCGTCGATGATTCCCAGGATGGCCGGCTTGCCGGGCCTGGTGGCAATGCCATGCTGCACGATTTCCCCCAGTCGGGCCACCGTTTCGGCGGTATAGTCCTCGCGGCCGGCGGAAGACCCCGAACACACCACGACGATGTCATTCTCGGTCACCGCCCGCCTGAGCGCCGCCTCGATGCGCTCCCGGTCATCGACCTCGATGGGGTAGCGGACCGGCAGCGCTCCCCAGCCGGCGCACATGGCCGCCAGCATGCGGCTGTTTGATTCCGTGATCTGCCCCGGCTCCAATCCAGCGGCCCCCGGTTCAACCAGCTCCGTGCCAGTGGGGATGATGCCTACCCGTGGCCGGCGCACCACTTGCACCGAGGTGACGCCAGCGGTGAGGAAGGCCCCCAGCTCGAAGGACCGGATGCGCTGCAGCGAGCCCACCAGCATCTGGGTGGCGATGACATCCTCCCCCACCGAGCGCACGTGTTGCCAGGGCGTTGCCGGGGCCCTCAACTCCGCCACCCCCGGGACCGGGAAGTCAACCTCCTCGATCATCACCACGGCATCGAACTGGGGCGGGACCGCGTCACCGGTATCCACCTCCACGTACTGGCTGCCCTCCTGCAGCCGCACCGGGCTGGTATCAGAAGCCCCGAAAGTGTCGGCGGCGCGCACGGCGATGCCGTCCATGGCGGAGGCGCTGTAGTGGGGGGAGGATTGCTGGGCCAGCACCGGCTGTGCCGTCACCCGCCCCACGCTCGTTTCCACCGGCACCACTTCGCTGTCCACGGTGAAGAAGCCCCGGGCGGCCAGGCGGGAACGGAACTCCTCCCAGGCCTCGTCCAGCGGTCGGTTGTCGATGTACACTCTCCTGCCCATCTCTCACTCCTGCCCCGCGTCCCACTGTGAACTCAGAACAGCACCACCGGCACCTCTTCTCCGGCAGCGATGCCCTGCTTCTCGTAGGGCACGTGTACAAACCCGTGCGCCCTGGCCATCAGCAGCATCAGGCCCGACTTGCCGTACAGGGGAGTGGCAACCGGTACCGCGCCCTCCCCGCTCAATTCCACCCGCACGAAGTCATCGCGCCCAGCTTGCGAGGCTACATTGGACGCCATCACCGCCCGCACCTCCTGCCAGCCCCCTGCATCCAGCAGCGGTGCTCCCAGGAGCCGGAACATCATCAGCGCGGCCACCGGGTGCCCGGGCAGGCCCAGCAGCAGCTTCTGGCCGGCACGCACCGCCATGGTCGGCTTGCCGGGGCGGGCGGCCACGCCGTGGAACAATAGCTCTGCCTCTGGCAGTGACAGGAGCACCTCCAGGGTGAGATCCCTGGTCCCCACCGAGCTGCCCCCGGAAATGACGACCACGTCGTTTTCGGCCAGGGCCCTCGCCAGCCCCCGTCGCAACTGGGCTTCCTCGTCGGGGATGATGCCGTACCGGTGGGGAATG
>JARYMO010000315.1 GCA_029907055.1 Syntrophomonadaceae bacterium
TCCTCCACCGTGGCCCTGGCCAGGGCGGCAAACCCGGGGAAACGCTCCAGGAAGGGCCCAAAGTGGCGCGTCACTCTCTCGGCCTGGGTCTGCTGCAGCATGAGCTCGGACACCAGGATAGCGTATGGTGCGCGGGTATTCCTCCACGGCAGGTCGCGGCGGTGCCACCGGTAGTGTTCCCACACCCGGGCACGGAAGGCCGCAATGTCCTGCCCCCGCGGCTCAGGCCGGCGAGAACCGCTGCTGCTCGAACCAGGCGTCCGTGATCTGTTCATACGTTCTCTCCAGGGAATCCAGGTGCTCGTATCCCCACGCCATGAGTCGCTCGTACAGCCGGCGGGCCTCGGGGAGATCGGTTTCCCCGGCTGCCTGGCGGTAGTAGTCAATGGTCGCCTTCTCGAGCAGGATGCCCACCTTGAAGGCGCATGTCTCTACCTCGCAGCTCGCGGCCTGGGAAGCCACCTGGGCCAGGGCGTCGGCGGCAGGCGCCCCGCCCAGCACTTCCGGGTCGAAGCACACCTGTCCCTGCTGCACTCCGGCCAGCAGGTCCCGCAGAACCTGGCAGTGACGCGCCTTTTCTGCAGCCAGGTGCACGAAGGCCTGGCGCACGTCGGCATCCTTGCTGGCGACAGCGGCCATGCGGTAGAACTGCTCCCCCTGGACTTCATGCATCATCGCCGTCACCAGTATGCGCGCCTCGTCGACCGCCACGTGCCAGCCTCCCCTCGTTTGCCACCTTCACGTACACCTCTCAGCCCCGCACGCGGATGTTCTCCAGCGGACAGGCATCGGCAGCGTCCAGCACGCACCGCCTGAGTTCTTCCGGTGCTTCCCCCTCGTCCAACCGTCCTTTCACCCGGTACCTTTCCCTCACCTGGCTGAAGGTGTCCTGCGGGCTTTCCTCGAAGAACTCCGGACAGGTCTCGAAACACATGCCGCAACTGATGCAGCGGTCCCGCGCAATCAGCACCCTGATGGCCCAACGCCTCCTCTTCCCCCGTTCCGCCCGGGGGCTTCGCCCCTGCCCTCCCCACCCGCGCCCCCCTGGTGCCTGCCAGAAGGCAGTCCCGGGGCCCGGCTCAACGGTGTTCGTGCCGGTGCTCGCGCCCGCCCCGGGGCACGTCGGCCGGCGCTCAACACCCGGGCTCCCCGTGGTGCCCGCAACAGGTACTGCCGGTCAGCAGCTTGATGAGGTTGTTGCGCACCACCATGCGCAGCTTGGCCCCCAGTGGCGCGTCGCTTTCCCGCCAGTTATTGAAGACGGCCCTCACGCTGGGCCTGGTTCGATCCCTGGCCATCGTGCCTACCCCCTCGCCGTCCTGCTCCATCCCCCGCCCCGCAGCTCCACCGCTGCCCAGGCCTTCCTGCCCTAGAGCCCGGTCAGGCGCTCGGCCACTTCCCGGCGCCTGGCTGCCAGTGCTTCGTCCAGCGGGGCAAACACCAGTGCCTGGGTCCAGCAGAACGCTACGCACTGCGGGTCCCCCCCGCAGTGGTCACACTTGAAGGCCACCCCTGCCTGCGGATTGAAGTCGGCATGGCCGAAGGGGCAGGCCTGCACACACTGCCGACAACCGATACACCGCTCATCGGCGATGGTCACCACCCCGCTGCGCGGGTCCTTTTCCACTGCCCCCACCGGGCAGGCGGCCATGCAGAGCGGGCGCTCGCACATGGCGCAGGTGAGGGGTACGTTCCAACCTGCTCCGACGCGGCGCATGACGTGGATGCGCGAGAGCGTGGCCGAGCAGACGCCTTCGTGCACCAGCGAACACGCCATCTCGCAGGACCCGCACCCCACGCACCGGTGGAAATCGACCAGCACCATTCTCTCGCTCATGCCGTGCCTCCTTCTGCGCTGCCAGCAAGCCGCCACCAGT
>JARYMO010000316.1 GCA_029907055.1 Syntrophomonadaceae bacterium
CGTGGACCCGCGGCGTTTCGGGGGCATCCGGCTGGTGAAGGACCCCGCGGCCTTCTTCGCCGGTATGGGGAGCGAGCCGCTCGGTCGCCGCTTCGGCCCCCAGGAGCTGCAGGCGAGGTTCCAGGGCCGACGGGCGCCGGTCAAGGCGCTGCTGCTCGACCAGTCCCTGGTGGCCGGTGTCGGCAACATCTACGCCGACGAAGCGCTCTTCGACGCTGGCATTCATCCTGCCCGTCCCGCGGGCAGCCTGTCAGGGGAGGAGATTGCCCGGCTCTGCCGCTCCATCCGCAGGGTGCTGCGGCGGGCCATCGCCGGGCGGGGGACGACGGTGCGGGACTACCGTGACGCGCAGGGGAACCCGGGAGGCTTCCAGCAGCGGCTGGCGGTCTATGCCCGCCAGGGCCAGCCCTGCGTGCGCTGCGGCCGACCGGTGGAGAAGATGGTGGTGGGGGGGCGGGGGACGCACTGCTGCCCCAGCTGCCAGGGCTGAGCCCGCGCCGAGAGGAGGAGCATGAAAATCATTGGCCTCACCGGGGGGATCGCCTCGGGGAAGAGCACCGTTTCTGGAATCCTGAAATCCCTGGGGGCAGTGGTGATTGACGCCGACCAGGTGGCCCGCGAGGTGGTGGAGCCGGGGCAGCCGGCCTGGCAGGAGATCGTGGATGCCTTCGGGCCGGCCGTCCTCAATCCGGACGGGACGCTCAACCGCAAGCAGCTCTCGCAGCTGGTGTTCCGCGACGGCGAGAAGCTGCGTCGCCTCAACGCCATCACCCACCCCAGGGTCATCGAGCACTTCCGCCAGCGGCTGCAGTGGCTGCGCGCCAACCGTCCCGACGCGGTGGTGGTGCTCGACGTGCCGCTGCTGTTCGAGTCGGGCATGGATGCCATGGCCGACGAGGTGTGGGTGGTGTGGGTGGACCAGGAGATAGAGATGCAGCGCCTGATGATGAGAGACGGCATCACGCACGAAGAGGCGCAGGCGAGGGTGGCGGCGCAGCTGCCGCTGGAGGAGAAGGTGCGCCGGGCCGACCGCGTCATCGACAACACCCGCAGCCTGCAGGAGACCATTGCCCAGACCGAGGCCCTCTACCGGCAGGCGGTAGCGGGGGCGGGGGTGAGCCGGTGATGGGCGCACGCGGCGGTGCACGCGCGGGCCGCCGTCACGGGGTGTCGGCCGCCCGGGCGCGGGCGGTGCTGTGGGTGCTGACGGTGTCCGCGGTGCTGGCCGGCTTCTGGTTCCCCGGCTGGCTCAAGCTCATCTACCCGCTGCCGCACTCGGAGCTGGTGTTTGCCGCTGCTGCCGAGTCGGGCGTCGACCCCTACCTGGTGTTTGCCGTCATCCGGGCCGAGAGCGCCTTCCGGGTGGAGGCGCAGTCCAGCGCCGGGGCCAGGGGGCTGATGCAGCTGATGCCCGACACCGCGCGGGAGATCGCCGCGCAGATGCAGGTGCAGGTGGAAGGCCCCGAGGACATCATGGACCCCGAGCTCAATGTCCGCATGGGCTGCTGGTACCTGGCGCGCCTGAGCCGCGAGTTCGACGGGCGCCTGCCGCCGGCCATCGCCGCCTACAATGCCGGCCGCGGCAAGGTGAGGGAATGGCTGGAATCCGGGACCTGGGACGGGGCGTTGCACACCAGCGCGGACATCCCCTTCACGGAAACGCGCCGCTACGTGCAGAAGGTGATGGCGGACTACTCCATGTACCGCCAGGTGTACCACCAGCCGGCGCTGGAGCAGTAGGCACCCGCAGGCCGGAAAGAACGGGATTCCTTGACAGTCGGGGGGGCGGTGGGTATAATTACAGGTGCGTAGGCGCGCTACCGCGCGCCGTCCGCGCGTGTCGGAGTGGTGGAATAGGCAGACACGCCATCTTGAG
>JARYMO010000317.1 GCA_029907055.1 Syntrophomonadaceae bacterium
GTAGATGGTGGAGGCGCTGACCTGCAGGCGGATGTGGCGGCCGTTGCGGCCCACGATCATCGAGTCATAGGTGTTGTCGATACCCACCGCCAGGGCGGCCAGGTAGGCGGGCAGGCCGTGGCGGGTGGAGGGTACGGCCAGGTCAGCAATGTTCATGGCCAGCAGCTCCTCCCGGCTGTAGCCGGTGATGGCGCTGGCCGCAGGGTTGACCGACAGCAGGTGGCCCTCCATGTCGTGGGTGAAGACGATGTCGCGGGCGTTGTCCACCAGGCTGCGGTAGCGCTGCTCGCTGTCGCGCAACCGGGCGGCCGCCGACTGCAGGGAGTCCAGCATGGCGTTGATGTGGGCGGCCAGGCGGGCGAACTCGCCCTTGCCCGGGACCGGGATGCGGGCGGCGGCGTCGCCGCCGGCGCCCAGGCGGTCGACCGCCTCGCACAGCCGGGCCAGCGGGGAGAGCACGCCGCGCTGCAGCAGGTAGAAGAGCAGCCCCAGCACGGCCAGGGTGAAGAAAGCCAGCAGGGCGGCGAAGGTGGCGGTCATGGCCACGGCTTGGGCATAGACCGGGCGCTCCTGGGTGGTGGCGAGCACCAGCGCCGGCTGCCCGGCCAGGTCGCGGATGAGGGCGTACCCGCTGATGGATTGGGTGGAATCCGGCACCACCAGCGGGTGCCGGGAGTCGGCCAGCAACTGGCGGGCGAAGGCCGGGTCCTGCAGCAGCTGCTGCGCGGGGAGGAAGCGCAGGGGCAGGCCGGAGGAGGCGGCCATGCCTTCCTGCAGGGCGTCGTCCAGGTAGCGGCCCACGACCACCGTGCCCCGCGACGGACCCTGCCCGGCGCCGGTGAGCACCGGTCGCGCGGCCACCAGCATCGGCCCCTCGGGCAGCACCAGCAGCCCCTGCGCCCGGTCGCCGGGCCAGGTCAGGCGCAGCCCGTGGGCAGGGTCGAGCAGGGCGGCGCGCAGCGGGGACGGCATGGGGCGCAGGGCCTGGCGGGTGGGGTCGAGGGCCAGGCCGTAGACTGCCGGGTCCTCGTCGGGGAGATAGGCCATCATGCTGGCGTGCAGGTTGGCCAGCGCCGATTCCGTCACGTTGCGGGCCAGGAAGTCCTGGGACGGGCAGGAGGCGAAGGCATAGGCCTGGTCCCACGCCCCCCAGTCGGCCGCCAGGCGGTCGAGCTCACCCAGCTGGGCGCGGTAGAGGGCCAGCCCGCGCTCCACGTCCTGCTGGATCTCCCGCTGTTCGATGGCGGTGAACCCGTCCAGCAGCAGGGGGCGGGCCAATGCCGCCAGGATGACGGCGGAGGCCACGAACACGGCGGCCATGCCGGCCAGGGTGCGGGTGCGGATAGACACGGTCCTTCACCTCCGTCCTTCGTGCGGGAATCCCCCGCTCTCTCTCCCTCTCTCTCTGTCTCTCTCTGTCTCTATTTTCTCGCCGCTGCCCGGCGCCGGCTCCGGTGGCCCCTTGGCACGGGCAGCCTACATCTCCAGGGCGATGTGCAGTTCCAACGGCCCCTGGTCGGCGGAGAACCTCACTACCAGCGTCTCCACCTGGCTGACCATGGCGATCATCTGGCGGCCGCTGACCAGGGTGGGGGGACTGATGTTCAGGCTCACCCCCAGGCCCTCGAACCTGCTGACGCTGCTGCCGGCGGCCATGTTGCACAGCTCGCAGAGGGCGCTCTTGGGGAGCTCGTCGAAGGCGGCCACCGGTATCCCCCCCATCATGGCCGAGGCCACCGAAGTGGCGGTGCGTTCCGGCATGGCCAGCACCAGCGTGCCCCGCAGGTCTCCCACCAGGCCGATGATGACGTTCACCTCGTCGGCGGTCTGCAGCGCGCGGCGCTTGGCCAGCCCGGTGCGGCCGAGGTTG
>JARYMO010000023.1 GCA_029907055.1 Syntrophomonadaceae bacterium
TGTCGTCGCAGGTCCGACCTTGACTGAGAGGGGAGGTGGAGGTGGTGACGCGGCGATTGCGGTTGTTCTGCATCAAGTCGTGAAGCACCTGCCGCAAAGCCACGGGATGGCTGCAGGAGGCGGGGGCGAGCTTCGAGTTCAGGGACCTGCTGGCTCAGCCGCCCACCGGGGAGGAGCTGGCCGAGCTGGCCGGGCTGCTGGGGGTAACGGTGCGGGAACTGGTGAATGCTCGCAGCCGGGCGCTGCGCGCGATGGGAAAGGATGCCGCCCTCCTGGAGGAGAGGGAAGCGGTCTCTCTCATCCAGGAGAACCCGCGGGTCATGGTCAGACCGGTGTTGACGGACGGGGTCTCGGCGGTGGCGGGGTTCGACGCGGCGGCCTACGCGGCCCTGCTGGGGAGGCCCGGGCCGCGGTCGGGAGAGTCTTCGGGGCGCCGGCGGGCCTGAACCGCTGGCCGGCACGGCAGGGTACCCGGGGGACCCGGAGCAAGGGCGTGCGGTGGGGGCTTCCCCGGCTGCAGCCGCGGCGGGAGGCCCTGCCGTCCAGGCGCCAGCCAGTGATTCCCCCGCCCTGCCCGCCGGGAGCTATTGACAAATAGCGGGCCAGCGCGTACATTTAGTAATGATCGGTACAGGGAATTGCATTGGGGCGTCGCCAAGCGGTAAGGCTCGGGACTCTGACTCCCGCATCGAGGGTTCGAATCCTTCCGCCCCAGCCATGAAGATCTGATGGTGCGCACCTGCGCACCATTCGTGCTTGGTAGGGCCCAGCACGGCTGCTGCTACGCTCCCTTGCGCTTGGCGATGGCGGCCACCACGGGATTGACTGCCCGCAACAGGTCCTGCGGGTTGAGCAGCAACTGGCAGCCCCGCGTCCCGGCGCTGATGGAGATGACGTCGAAGGCCAGTGCCTGCTGGTCAAGGAAGACCGGGTAGGCCTTCCTGGTGCCGATCGGCGAAACGCCGCCGCGCACGTAGCCGGTGAGCGGATACACGTCCTTCAAGGGCACCAGCTCCACGCGCTTGTTGCCACTGGCGTGGGCCAGTGCCTTGAGATCGAGCTCGTCCCCGCCGGGCAGGCAGGCCAGCAGCGGCCCGGTGCGGTCCCCGCGGGCGACCAGGGTCTTGAATACCTGCTCCAACGGCATGTTAATCTTGCGCGCCACGTTCTCCGCGCTGAGGTCGTCCTCGTCCACCTCATACCAGCGCGCCTGGTGCGCGATTCCCATTTTCTCCAGCAGCCGCGCGGCATTGGTCTTCTTCATCGCTACTCCCTGATCTCGAAGCTGCAGGTCACCACCGAGGTAATCTCCTTTTCCAGCGAGCTGGTATCGTTGACCCCGTAGTCGGCAATGATGTTGGAGTACAGCGGGGTGATCTGGAACACCCCCATCTTGGCAAAGCGCAGGGCCCCCACCCGGCTGCCGGCGTTGGTGGCAATCTGCTCGGCGCGGGCGAAGGCGTCCTTGGTGGCCAGCGACAGCATCTTCACCTTGAGGTCGGCAATCTTGGTGTAGAAGTACTGGGGCGGGTTGGACTGGAATTCCACCCCCTGGTTAATGAGCTCGGTGGCGCTGCGGGAGAGCTCGGTGATCTTGTCCACCTCCCGGGAGCGGATCTCCACCTGCTGGGTGAGGGTGTAACTCTCAATCTGGTTGGTGTAGGTGCCATTGGGGAGGATGACCCGGTTGATCATGGTGGAGATGGACGAGAAGATGAGGTCCTTCTCGGCGATGCCCTGGCTGACCAGGTAGGCCCGCACCTTGTCATGGCTGCTCTTCAGGAGGGCATAGGCGTCGCTGAGCTGCGGCGAAGTGGCGGTGAAGGTGCCGTTCCATACGATGAGGTCGGACTTGATCTCCTGCTTGGCCGACCCGGTGACGGTGATGGTGTTGGCCGCTGCCTTGATCTTCACGATGCCCCCGGTGACAATCCAGGCTGCCCCGATGAGGCCCAGGGCCAGCACCAGGGCCACCGTCACCCATACCCATCCCGTGCGCGCGTGGTTCTCGTTCATCCGCGAATCCTCCCTTTCCCTCGACGGTCTTGCCTGGCTCCCGGTGCGGCCCGGACACGGGCGGCGCGCGGGTTCCCCCCGGACAACATACGCCGGCCGTGGCCCCCGGCTTGCGCCAGGTGCCGCCCGCCGAGTCGTCGCCCTTCCACCTGCTTCCATCATACCAGAGGTGGGGGGACTGCGACAGCGGCAGGCGGATGGTCAAAGGCGGCCTTCCCCCGGTGACCCGCGGCCCGATCATTGCACGCACGGGACGCACCCGGTTATACTTGAACCAGAGATTGCCAGAGGGTCTGGGCGCCTGCAATGCAGACGGCCAGCGCCTTGCGTCCGGCTGGCAGGGAGGAGGGACCTGGAGAGATGAAGGTCTTGGTGGTCAATTGCTCCGCGAGCGGCATCAAGTACGAGCTGTTTGACATGGAGGGTGAAAAGACCCTGGCCAGGGGTCACCTGGAGCGCATCGGCGCTGCAGAGAGCCTCCTCAGGCACGAGGTGACAGTTGCCCCGGGCATTGACACCCACGAGCAGGGGATGGCCCGTATCCTGGGGGCCCTCGGCGCCGGGCCGGCAGGGGGGACGGCGAGCCTCCAGGACATCCGGGTGGTCGGGCACCGGGTTGCTCATGGCGGTGAAGAGTTTACCACTGCCACCCGCATCGACGAGCAGGTGAAGCAGGTCATCCGCCGCTACTCCGATTTCGCCCCACTGCATAACCCTTACCAGCTGGCGGGAATCGAGGCCTGTGAGCGGCTGTTGCCGGGAGCAGTGCAGGTGGCGGTGTTCGATACTGCCTTCCCGCTGTCCATGCCCCCCGACAAGTACATGTACGCCCTGCCCTACGAGCTCTACGAGAAGTACCGCATCCGCCGCTATGGCTTTCACGGCACCTCCCATTCCTACGTGGCCCGGCGGGCGGCCGAGATGCTGGGCAGGCCGCTGGAGGACCTCAGGCTCATCACCCTGCACCTGGGCAGCGCCGGCGCCAGCATGGCCGCCGTGGCCGGCGGCCGGGTAGTGGACACCTCCATGGGACTCACCCCGCTGGCCGGGCTGGCCATGGGGACCCGCAGCGGGGACATTGACCCGGCCATCGTGTTCTTCATCATGGAGAAGCTGGGCCTCAACGTGCACGAGATCAGCGACTACCTGAACCGGCGGTCAGGTATCCTGGGCCTGTCCGGGGTCTCAGACGATCTCAACGAGGTGCTGCTGGCGGCGATGGCCGGCAACGAGCGGGCGCTGCTGGCGGTCGAGGTGTACGGACACCGCGTGCGCAAGGAGATCGGCAGGTACATCGCGGAAATGAACGGCTGCGACGCCCTGGTGTTCACCTCCGAGATGGGAGAGAATCCCCTGGTGCGGGAACTGGTCTGCCAGAACCTTGACTACTTCGGCATCCTGCTGGACCAGGAGCGCAACAAGATGCGGGCCCCGCTCCTGGAGGTATCGGCCCCTGGTTCTTCGGTGCGCATCCTGGTCATTCCCACCCACGAGGAACTGGCCATTGCCCGCGAGGCGCTGCGGGCAGCCGGGTGAGGGGCGGAAAGGCGCGGCCTTGGACCCCGGGTCGTCGGCACGACTTCGACACACATGAGGAAAGAGGCGGGTGACCGCCTCTTTCTGCTGCCACGGCTTTCTGCCGCGGGGGCTGTGTACTGCGCTGGGGTGGCCCGGTCAGAGGGCCATGTCGGTCTTCCACGCCGTCCACACCTTGCCGGTCAGGGCGGGCGACGGGGTGAGGGTGGGTCTGCCCGGTTGCCAGCCGGAAGGGGTCACTTCCCCGGTGGCGCGCACGTGCTGGAAGGCCTGCACCTGACGGATGAACTCGGTGACATTACGGCCCACGGAAGGGGTAAGTATCTCCACCGCCTGGATGATGCCGTCAGGATCGATGATGAAGCGGCCGCGGACATCCACCCCGCTTTCCTCGTCGTAGACACCGTACACCGCTCCGATGCGACCGCCGGGGTCGTTCAGCATGGGGTAGGGGAAGCCCCCGGGCACCATCTGCGAGAGCTCGGTTTCCTGCCAGATCTTGTGGCTGAAGCGGCTGTCGACGCTCATGGCCAGCACCTGGACTCCCAGTTCCTTCAGCAGGTCTTGACGGGCGGCAACTGCCGCCAGTTCGGTCGGTCAGACGAAGGTGAAGTCGCCGGGATAGAAGCACAGGACCACCCACTGGCCCCGGTAGTCCGACAGCCTGATGTTCTCGTAGCCTCCCTGGTAGTAGGCGGTCGCCTCGAAGTCAGGTGCCGGTCTGCCCACCTTGGCCAACACTGGCGCGTGCCCCCTTTCCACACTTGCCCCTGCGGACTCGGGTTGCCCGGCGGACTCGACGATGGGGCCCCTGGCGGGCTTGACACACGAGTCCTTGCCTTCTGCCATGATCATCCCCCCCTTCCAGATTCCACGGTGATGGCGTGCCCGGACTGCGGGCCGGGCCGCGCAGTCCACCAGTCAAGGGTGCGCCGCGGGACCGGCGACACGGGTGTCCCCAGTGCCTGGTCCCTGATCCCATCATATGATGGATGCCTGGAGGGATGCCGCCCGGAACCCAAGTATTCTGGTTGGTTATGATGGGCTGAAGGTCTGCCGGAAAGGCTGAGGCCATATCTTCGACGAGGCAAGACTGACCGCCAGCTCCCTTCGCTGCCCGGCGGGCGGGCGCTGGAGTTGTGGCGCCGGGATGGCTATACTGGGGACAGGGTACGGGCAGAAACAGGGGCCAACGGACGGACGCGGGGAGAGGGAGGCTGCCAATGGACTTCCGACCGATTCGCACCAAGAAGATCTACGAGGAGATCATGGACCAGATCAAGTGGCTCATCGTCCAGGGCAGGTTCAGCCCCGGCCAGCGCCTGCCGGCCGAGCGCGAGCTGGCCGAGAGCCTGGGGGTGAGCCGCGCCTCGGTGCGGGAAGCGCTCTCGGCGCTGGCGGCAATGGGCATCCTGGAGGTGCGTCCGGGGGAAGGGACCTACGTAGCCCAGGTGGGGAGCAGTGACACCATCGAGGCCCTGGCCCTGGTGTGGTCGGTGGAGAAGCACAGCCTGAGCGAGCTCATGGAGGTGCGCAGGGTGCTGGAAGGAGAGGCCGCGGCGCTGGCGGCCCAGCGGGCCGACGAGGAAGACCTGGCCTGCATGCGGAGCATCCTGGAGCAGATGCAGGCCACCGCAGACCGCCACGAGCAGGGGGTGGACTTCGACCTGCACTTTCACTTCGCCATTGCCCGGGCCACCCACAACCGGGTGCTGCACCGGCTCATCAACACGCTGGATTCCATGATGCACCGCACCTTCCTGCGCGATCGCCAGCAGATGTACGCCAGCCCCGGGGTGGCGCAGCGTATCATCGGCGAGCACCAGGCGGTGCTGGAGGCCATTGAAGGCAGGGACCCGGCCGCGGCCAGGGCCGGCATGCTGAATCACCTGGGGCACGTCCAGGAGGGGCTGGAGCGCCAGCCGTGAGCGATTTTCGATTGGTGCGTGGTGCCGATTCTGCTATAATATATCGGTGATGTGCACGGAAGGCGGGGGTGGACAGGGATGACGCTGAGCAGGCAGGAAGTGGAACACGTGGCCATGCTGGCCCGCTTGAAACTGAGTGAAGAGGAGAAAGAACGCCTCAGCAGCGAACTGGGTGCCATCCTCGACTATGTCGAGCGCCTGGAGGCACTGCCCACGGCCGAGGTCGAGCCCCTGGCGCACGTGTTGCCCATGCACAATGCCTTCCGGCCGGACGAGCCCCGCGCGCCCTTCGCGCGCGATGAGATGCTGGCAAATGCGCCCCAGGCGCTAGACGGGCTGTTCAAGGTGCCCAGGATCCTGTAGAGGGGGGCGTTGCGTGAGCCTGTGCAGT
The DNA here is from genome assembly GCA_029907055.1 of Syntrophomonadaceae bacterium. GTDB lineage: Bacteria > Bacillota > Syntrophomonadia > Syntrophomonadales > Syntrophothermaceae > JARYMO01. Next base: position 5,872 of record JARYMO010000023.1, read on the forward strand.
CTCACTGTCCACGAACTGGTAACACTGCTGCAACGGCGCGAGGTCTCGCCGCTGGAGATCGCCACCTCCTGCCTGCAGCGCATCGAGGCGGTTGACGCGCGCGTGCGGGCCTTTCTCACGGTCACCGCCGAGCAGGCGCTGGAGCACGCGCGTGCCATTGAAGGCGGCCGCGGCCTGGCCGGCATCCCGGCCGCGGTGAAGGACAACCTGTGCACGCGGGGGGTGCGCACCACGTGTGCCTCGCGGATACTGGAGAACTTCGTGCCTCCGTACGACGCGACGGTGGTGGCGCGGCTGGTCCAGGCGCAGGTGGTCAGCCTGGGCAAGCTCAACATGGACGAGTTTGCCATGGGTTCGTCAACTGAGAACTCGGCCTTCTTTCCCACGCGCAACCCGTGGGACCTGGAGCGGGTGCCCGGGGGGTCGTCGGGCGGTTCGGCAGCGGCGGTGGCCGCCGATGAGGTCATCTTCGCGCTGGGCTCGGACACCGGGGGCTCCATCCGCCAGCCGGCGGCGTTCTGCGGCGTGGTGGGCATGAAACCCACCTACGGGCGGGTGTCGCGCTTCGGGCTGGTGGCCTTCGCTTCTTCACTGGACCAGGTGGGATGCCTGACCAAGGACGTGACTGACTGCGCCATGGTGCTGCAGGTCATCTCCGGCTTCGACCCCATGGACTCGACCAGCGCCCGGATGGAGGTGCCGGATTACACTGCCGCCCTGACCGGTGAGGTCAAGGGAATGAAGATAGGGGTGCCGCGCGAGTACTTCGGTGAAGGAGTGGACGGTGCGGTCAAGGAGGTGCTGCAGCGGGCGCTGCAGCAGTTCGAGGCACTGGGCGCGGTGGTGGAAGAAACCTCGCTGCCGCACACCGAATATGCCCTGCCGGCGTACTACATCCTGGCGCCAGCGGAAGCGAGCTCCAACCTGGCCCGCTTTGACGGGGTGCGCTACGGCCTGCGCGACGAGACTGCTGACAACCTGCTGGACATGTACGGGTCGACGCGGGCCCGGGGGTTCGGGCCGGAGGTGAAACGGCGCATCATGCTGGGGACCTATGCCCTGAGCTCGGGCTACTACGATGCCTACTACCTCAAGGCCATGCGGGTGCGGCGGCTGGTCAAGGAGGATTTCGACCGCGCCTTCGCCAGGTACGACGTGCTGGTGACGCCCACCGCCCCCACCGTGGCCTTCCGGCTCAACGAAAAGGTGGACGACGTGCTGGCCATGTACATGTCCGATATTGCCACCATTCCTGTCAACCTGGCCGGCATACCGGCAGTCTCCATCCCCTGTGGATTCGTGCAGGGACTGCCGGTGGGCATGCAGGTAATGGGGAGGCCCTTCGGCGAGGCGGACCTGTTGCGGGCCGCCTACGCCTTCGAGCAGCACACGGGGATACGGGCTCTCAAGCCGGGTCTGGAGGTGGCGTGAGGTGGAGCGCGGCGGCTACGAAGCAGTCATCGGGCTGGAAGTGCACGTGGAACTGAAGACCGCGTCCAAGATCTTCTGCGCCTGTCCCAACCAGTTCGGAGGCGAGCCCAATACCCACATCTGCCCGGTGTGCACCGGCATGCCGGGGGTGTTGCCGGTGGTCAACCAGCGGGTGGTGGAGTACGCCATCCGCACCGGTCTGGCCCTCAACTGCCAGATCGCCCCGTTCAGCAAGTTTGACCGCAAGAACTACTTCTACCCCGACCTGCCCAAGGCCTACCAGATTTCGCAGTATGACCTGCCTATCTGTCGCGGGGGATACCTGGACATCGAGGTGGAGGGAGAGCGCAGGCGGATTGGCATCACCAGGGTGCACATGGAGGAAGATGCGGGCAAGCTGGTGCACCTTGGCACCATAGCCACCACTCCTTACTCGCTGGTGGACCTCAACCGCTCGGGGGTGCCGCTGTTGGAGATCGTCTCCGAGCCAGACCTGCGCACTCCGGCGGAAGCTCGCGCCTACGTGGAGCGGCTGCGCGCGGTGCTGCTGTTCCTGGGGGTATCGGACTGCAAGATGCAGGAGGGCTCATTGCGCTGCGACGCCAACGTGTCGGTGCGGCCGCGGGGAAGCCAGGCCCTGGGGACCAAGACCGAGATCAAGAACATGAACTCTTTCAAGGCCCTGGAGAGGGCCCTGGCCTATGAAATCGAGCGCCAACTGGACCTGCTGGAGGACGGGGGCTGCGTGGTGCAGGAGACCAGGACCTGGGACGAGGGGAAGCAGGTTACCCTCTCCATGCGCTCCAAGGAGGAGGCACACGACTACCGGTACTTCCCGGATCCTGACCTGGTGCCGATTGTCATCGATGACGAATGGGTGGAACGGGTGCGGGCGACCATGCCCGAGCTGCCGGATGCCGCCCGACAACGCCTGCAGTCCTGCTACGGGCTGTCGGCCTACGACGCGGGAGTGCTCACCGCCACCAAGGACAGCCTGGACTTTTTCGACGCCTGCGTGGCGTTAGGGGGCGAAGCCAAGGCGGTAGCCAACTGGATGATGGGGGACTTCAGCCGCCTGCTCAACCAGCGGGGGGAAGAGATAGCGGAGAGCAAGGTGACGCCCGCCGCCCTGGTGCGGATGCTGGAGATGGTGAGGGAGGGCACCATCAGCGGCAAGCTGGCCAAGGCAGTGTTCGAGGAGATGTATGCCTCCGGCCGCGGTCCCGACGAAATCGTGCGGGAGCAGGGGCTGGTCCAGATATCCGACGAAGAAGCGCTGGCGCCGCTGATTGCCGCCATCGTGGCCGACAACCCCAAGGTGGCGGAAGATTACCGCAACGGCAAGGACAAGGCCCTGGGGTTCTTCGTGGGGCAGGTCATGAAGGCCACGCGGGGACAGGCCAACCCGCAGGTGGTCAACGCCATCCTGCAGCGCATGCTGCGGGGTACGCAGTAGTCCGGGTGGCAGGGGGCCACCCGGGGTCCGGGAAAGGAGTGAACCCAGGTGACGCGAAGCTCGTTGAACAAGGACTGGTTCCTGATGAGCGGGGCCAAGATCAATATCGTCGACACCACGTTGCGTGACGGCGAGCAGACCGCAGGGGTAGTCTTCGCCAACCAGGAGAAGATACAGATCGCCAAGTACCTGGACGAACTCGGGGTGGACCAGATCGAGGCGGGCATTCCGACCATGGGCGGTGCGGAGAAGGAGTGCGTGAAGCACATCGCTAACATGGGCCTGCGCGCCAGCATCATGGCCTGGAACCGGGCCGCCATTTCAGATCTGCGCGAGTCGCTGGACTGCGGGGTGGACGCGGTGGCGGTGTCCATCTCCACCTCTGACATCCACATCGAACACAAGCTGCGCACCACCAGGGCCGACGTGCTGCAGCGCATGTGTGACGCGGTGTCCTTTGCCAAGGACCACGGTCTCTACGTGTCAGTCAATGCCGAGGACGCTTCCCGCTCCAATATGGAGTACCTCATCGAGTTCGCGCTGGCGGCCAAGCGCTGCGGGGCTGATCGCCTGCGCTTCTGCGACACGGTAGGCATCCTGGACCCGCTGGCCACCTTCCGCAAGATCAAGACGCTGCGGGACGCGGTGGAGATCGACATCGAGATGCACACCCACAACGACTTCGGTATGGCGACCGCCAACGCCCTTTCCGGCGTGTACGCCGGGGCCAACTACGTGGGGGTCACGGTGAACGGCCTGGGCGAGCGTGCGGGCAACGCCTGCCTGCAGGAAGTGGTGATGGCGCTCAAGTACCTGATGCACGTGGACCTGCAGTTCAAGACCGAGAAGTTCCGGGAGGTGGCGCTGTACGTGGCGGCGGCGGCCGGGCGCCACCTGCCCCCCAGCAAGCCCATCGTGGGTTCCAACATCTTTGCCCACGAGTCCGGCATTCACGGGGACGGGGTGCTGAAGAACCCACTGACCTACGAGGTATTCCAGCCCGAGGAGGTCGGCCTGGAACGGCAGATCGTCATCGGCAAGCACTCGGGGACGGCGGCCATCAAGGCCAAGTTCCGCGAATACGGGATCGAGCTGGCCGACGACGAGGCCGAGGAGATCCTGAAGCGGGTGCGGGCGCAGGCCATCAGCATGAAGCGCTCGCTGTTCGACAAGGAACTCGTCTTCATCTGGGAAGACTATCTCAAGGAGAGAGGGGAAGGCCATGGGCAAGACGCTGGCTGAAAAGATCCTATCCAACAAGAGCGGGGTTGACGCCTACGCCAACGAGATCGTGGTGGCGGACCTGGATTTCGTGATGGGGCAGGACGGCACCTCGCCGCTGGCCATCCAGGCCTTCCGCGAGATGAACGGGCAGAAGGTCTTCGACCGCGCGCGGGTGGCGATGGTCATCGACCACAGCGCACCCAGTCCGCTGGAGGGGGTCTCGGCCCTGCACCACGGCATGCGCGAGTTTGCCGCCGAGCAGGGGGTTATCCTGTACGACATCGGTGAGGGGGTCTGCCACCAGCTGATGCCCGAGCGGGGGCACGTAGTGCCCGGGGACCTGGTCATCGGGGCCGATTCCCACACCTGCACCTATGGCGCCATCAACGCGTTTTCTACCGGCGTGGGGTCCACCGACCTGGCCGCCGGCATCATATCCGGCAAGCTGTGGTTCAAGGTGCCAGAGTCCATCAAGTTCGTGCTGAACGGGGAGCTGTCCCCGGGGGTATACTCCAAGGACCTCATTCTCTACCTCATCGGCCAGGTGACGGCCGATGGCGCCACCTACATGGCGGCCGAGTTCACTGGCAGCGCCATCCGGGCCATGTCCGTGGAGGCGCGCTTCACCATCAGCAACATGGCCATCGAGATGGGGGCCAAGGTCGGCCTGATGGAGGCCGACCAGAAGACCATTTCCTGGGTCCGGCGCCACACTGACCGCCCCTTCACACCGGTGGCGGCGGACCCGGACGCGGTGTACGCGGAAGTCAGGGAGTACGACGTGTCTTCCCTGGGCCCGCAGGTGGCCTGCCCGCACACGGTGGACAACGTGAAGCCGGTGGAGGAGGTGGCGGGGACGCCCATCCAGCAGTGCTTCATCGGCACCTGCACCAACGGCCGCCTGGAAGACCTGCGCATCGCCGCCGATATCCTGCGCGGGGAGAAGGTCAACCGCGGGACGCGGCTCATCGTGGCCCCCGCCTCCCGGCAGGTCATGCTGGACGCGATAGCGGAAGGCATCATCCAGGTGTTCCTGGAAGCGGGAGCGGCGGTGGTGACCCCCGGGTGCGGCTGCTGCGTAGGCACGCACAACGGGGTGCCGTCCGACGGCGAGAACGTGCTGTCCACCGCCAACCGCAACTTCAAGGGGCGCATGGGCAACAACAAGGCCTTCATCTACCTGGCCTCCCCCGCCACGGTAGCGGCCAGCGCCCTGACCGGCAGGATCACCGATCCCCGGGATTTCGTGAAGTAGGAGGCGAGAGCATGCGATTGCACGGCCGCGCGCACAAGTTCGGCGATGACGTCAACACTGACTACATCATCTCGGGGCGACACAAGTTCAAGACCCTGGACATGAAGGAGCTGGCCCGGCACGTGATGGAAGACCTGGACCCCGAGTTCTCCTCGAAGGTCAGCAAGGGCGATTTCATCGTGGCCGGCAAGAACTTCGGCTGCGGTTCCTCGCGGGAGCAGGCGCCGCTGGCCATCATCAACGCCGACATCAGCGCGGTGCTGGCCAAGTCCTTCGCCCGCATCTTCTACCGCAACTGCATCAACACCGGCCTGCCGGTGCTGGAGTGTGACACCGATCTCATCCAGGCGGGCGACGAGCTGGAGGTGGACCTGGCGGCGGGGGTCATCCACAACCTCACCAGCGGCGTGGACATCCCCATCAAGCCGCTGCCGCCGGTGATGCTGAAGATCCTCTCCGACGGCGGGCTGGTGGAACACTTCAAGAAACACGGCACCTTCAAGTTTGACTGAGCGCGGGCGTAAGCGCGGGAACGGGCTTCGGGGCCGAGAAGGGATTGGAGGGGGAGACGTGCAGCGAGGCGAGAAGATACGGGTGGTGGACAGCACCCTGGTGGTGCCAGACTGCCCAATCATTCCGTTCATCATCGGGGATGGGACGGGACCGGACATCTGGGCGGCGGCGTCGCGGGTCATCGATGCCGCGGTTGACAAGGCCTACCGGGGGACCAGGGCCATTGCCTGGAAGGAAGTGCTGGCCGGGGAAAAGGC
>JARYMO010000318.1 GCA_029907055.1 Syntrophomonadaceae bacterium
TGCTATCTGGAGAACACGGGCTACCTCCTGGAGTTCCCGGAGGCCTTCAAGCAGCTGGTGAGGGACGGGAAGTACATGTGCAAGGTCTGCGGGCGCGTGGCTGCCGACAAGGGCAGCCTCTGCGTGCCCGACAGGCTGTAACGGCGCGAGGGGGGGGCCACGGCGCGCGGGTGCGCGCGCCGCTGCACGCGCCCAACTAGACGATGGGGTTCACCGCAGGGATCATCGGGCTGCCCAACGTGGGCAAGTCGAGCGTGCTCAACCTCCTGGCCGGGCACAAGGCGGCGCGCACCGGGGCCAAGCCGGGCCTGACCCGTGGCCGCCAGTGGGTGCGGGTGCGCTCCGACCTGGAGTTGCTGGATACCCCCGGCCTGCTGTGGCCCAAGGTGGAGAGCGAGGAGCAGGGGCTGAAGCTGGCGCTGCTGGCGGTGGTGGGAGAGCGGGCCTATCGCGACGAACGGGTGGCCGCCTTCCTGCTGGAGGTCATGCACCGCCACCCCTCGGCGGTGTGGCAGCAGCGTTACGGGGCGACCGCCGGCGCTCCCGACCGCTTGCAGCAGTTGGAGGCCATCGGCCGCCAGCGCGGCTTCCTGCTCAAGGGGGGCAGCGTGGACCTGGCCAGGACCGCGCGCGTGCTCATTGAAGAGTTCCGGCGCGGCGCCCTGGGCCGCATCACCCTGGACCCCCCGTGAGCGGAGGCCTATTCCAGCACGGTGGTCAGTTCAGCGATGGGCCGCCGGGGCACCGCCGGCAGCGCACCGGCCGGGTAGCCCAGCACCACCAGGCTGATGACCTCGATGTGCGGCGGCAGTCCCAGGATGTGAGAGACGGTCTGCTTGTCGAACAGGGAGTACCAGAGGGTGGCCAGGCCCAGGTCGTGGGCCGCCAGCATCAGGTTCTGAATGGCGGCGCAACATGACATGGCGTAGCCGGACGGCGGGCGCAGGAACTGGTCCGCGCCGGTGTCACGGGGATCGGCGGTCACCACTATCACCACCGGGGCCTGGGAGAGGAAATCAACCCGGTACTTGCCAAGCCACTTCCACCCGCTCCGCTCGTAGGCCAGCCGCACCGCATCTTCCGCAGCGCGCTGCAGGGCCTGTTTCACCTCGGGGTTCTTGACCACGATGAACCGCCACGGCTGCAGGTTCATCACCGACGGTGCCCACCCGGCAGCTTCCAGCACCACCTGCAGCTTCTCCTCCTCCACCGGCGTGCCCAGGAAATTGCGACAGCTGCGGCGGGTGCGCAGGGCTTCCATCAGTTCCATTCCCCTTCCCCCTTCCCCTCACCAGGCCCCCGTGGCCGGGACACCAGGGCCGACAACGGGTGCCTGACGTCACGAGTTGCTCCGTTACGATCATACTACACCTGCTCCACCGGGGGGCACTCCATAACTGGGAGAGGCGCCAGCCCCGTCCCACCCTCCCGGCGGGCAGGGATTGCCGGCCCGGGGGGCGAAATGGGGAGGGAGAACAACCTGCCGGGAGGACTTGGCATGGAGTGCGAAGCGGAACGCCTGCGGGCGATGCGAAGGTACGAAGACGAACTGCACCGCCAGGGCCATACCCTGGTGGCCGGCGTCGACGAAGCGGGGCGGGGGCCGCTGGCGGGACCGGTGGTGGCGGCGGCGGTGGTGCTGCCGCCCGGGCTGCTGCTGCCGGGGGTGGATGACTCCAAGCGCCTCAGCGTCCGGCAGCGGGAGCAGTTGGAGCAGGACATCAAGCGCGAGGCGTTGGCCTGGGCCATCGGGATGGTCTTCCCGCCCCTGCTGGACCGCCTCAACGTCCTCAACGCCAGCCGCGAGGCCATGCGCCTCGCCCTGCAGGGGCTTGCCCTGCGGCCCCAGCATGTCATT
>JARYMO010000319.1 GCA_029907055.1 Syntrophomonadaceae bacterium
GCCGCCTTCAGGTCGGGCTCGCCCTCTTCCAGGGCCGCCAACAGCAGGTGTTCCACGCTCACGTAGTCGTCCTTGAGCGCCTGCGCCTCCCGTTCGGCCTGGGCCAGCACCCGGGCCAGCGCCGGGCTCATGCGCAGGGTGTCGGTGTACCCGTGTACGGCCGGGAGCTGGTCCAGAAGGCGCTCGAGCTGGCGGCTGAAACCCGCCGTGTCGACCCCCATGTGGGTCAGCAGTCTCGTCGCCAGCCCTGACTCCTGTGCCAGCAGCGCCTGCACCAGGTGCCTGGCGCCCACCTCCTGGTGGTGGCGCTCCTGTGCCGTCTGCTGCGCGGCCGCGATGGCCTCGCGCGACTTCTGCGTGTAGCGGTTCAGGTCCATCGCTGTCACTCCTTCGCCTGGTAATGCTCAAGCGCGGCTTCCAGTGCCGCGATGCGGTCCAACAGCTCGAGGATGACCACTGCCCCTGCAAGGTTGACCCCCAGGGCCCGCTGCAGGCGCACCATCTTGCGCACGCGCTGCACCTGCCCGGCCTCCACGTACCCACCGCGGACTTCCAGGGCTCCCAGCTCCTCCAAAAGCTTCACCACGTCCGGGTGGAATTCCAGCTCCTCCAGCGCCACCCATTCAGTCACCTGCGTGCGAACCTCGATGCGCAGTGAACCCATGTGCCACCCCTACCCTCGCCGCAGCCGGCGCAACTGCTCGTACAGGGCCCGCTGCTGCTCGTCTACCTGCCGCGGGATATCAATGACCAGGCGCACGTACTGGTCCCCGCGGGTCCCGTCCTTACGTGGCAGTCCTTTCCCCTGCAGCCGAAGGCGGGTGCCGTTCCGGCTCCCGGGGGGAACCGTCATCACCACCGGCCCGTCCAACGTCGGCACCTCCACCTTGTCTCCCAGCACCGCCTGGTCCGGCTCCACCGTGAGCTGGACCTCCACGTCGCTCCCCTTCACCGTGAAGACGGGATGGGGGAGGATGCGCACCTTGAGGAAGAGGTCACCCCGCGGACCCCCTCCGATGCCCTCATAGCCCTGTCCCTTCAAGCGGATGCGGCTGCCGTGGTGCACGCCGGCCGGGATGTTTACCTGCAGCGTGCGCGTTTCTGCTACTGATCCGGTCCCGCCGCAGGTGGGGCAGAAACTGCGCCCGCGGACGCCGGTGCCGTGGCAGTCGGCGCAGGCCTTGCCTCCGGCCACCTGCAGCGACCTGCTGGTGCCGCGGTAGGCCTCCTCCAGGGTGAGTTCGATCTCGCTCTCCACGTCCTCCCCGCGCACGCGGGCCCGTGGAGTGCTCCCCTTACCCGCGTACTGGGCGCCGAACAGGGTCTCGAAGAAGTCGCTGAACCCACTGCGACCGAAGTCGGCCCCCGTGGTGTAGACCCGGAAGCCCTCCATGTCCGGCGGGGGCTGGAAGTCCTGCCCCTCTCGCCAGTGGCTCCCCAGGCGGTCGTACTTGCTGCGCTTCTCAGGGTCGCTCAGCACCTCGTAGGCCTCGTTGATCTGCTTGAACTTCTCCTCCGCCTCCGCCTTCTTGGCCCCCGAGTGCAGGTCAGGGTGCCACTTGCGGGCCAGCTTGCGGTAGGCTGCCTTGATCTCCTTGGTGCTGGCATCCCGGGACACGCCCAGGGTCTCGTAGTAGTCATGATACGGAATTGACATGCTCGCGGCCCCCATCCGTCGCCCCCGCCGGGAAGTGCGGGCTCACCGTCTTCCCCCTGCGGACGCCCCCGGTCCTCCAGGTACGGCCACCCCGACCAGCTGACTCCCTCCTGCCCGCCTGCCGCCTGCACCGGCTGCCGTGTCCCCGGAGCAGGCCCAGGCAACACGGGCCTGCCGGCGCGTGCCAGG
>JARYMO010000024.1 GCA_029907055.1 Syntrophomonadaceae bacterium
CCAGTCACCACCAGCTCCGGGAACACCACCAGGTCCGGCGCCAGGTGCCGGCTCTCTTCCAGGCAGCGCTGGAGCATGGCCAGGTTGCCAACGAAGTCCCCCACGGTAGGATTCACCTGCGCGATGACCACTCTCACCTTCGCTCTCACCCCCCTGCGCCGCATGGTCGCCTGCCGCCTGCCCGGTCGGCCCCGGCGAGCGCGCCGCTCTCTCATCTTTAGTATCTTCCCTGTCGCCTGCTGTGTTTCCTTCGCCAGCCTGCACTTCAGTCCTGCCGCCCGGGCCGTAGCCGCCGCCAGCCTCTCCCCGGTGGCCTGCGGGAGGCCTGTATGCAGTATTTTTGGAGCGGAGGCGATGACAACGGTTGACAGGCCGCAGGGGCCGGGGCTACCATGGGGGTGGAAAAGGCAGGACAGGCGGGGTGGCCTCGCGTCGGCACGGGTAATGGAGCCCTCCTCCCCTCTCGGGGAAGGAGGGCTTTTTGCGTCCTGGCGCACCTGCTGCGCCGGCGGCCGCGGCAGTGGGGTCACCACCCGGGGAGGTGAGCACTTCCATTCCCGCCCGGGAAAGGCGCGATGGCCCGTGGCGGCACCTGGCGGGCGTTTCTGATGCTGCGAGTCTCCGCGCGGAGCGAACGGAGACGAAGGAAAGGAGGACTTCCTGTGACTCCGGAAGATATTTCCGCCCTCATCAAGGACAAGAGTATCTCGTTCATCGACCTCAAGTTCAACGACCTGCCCGGCCTGTGGCAGCACTTCACCATCCCCTCCAGCGAGTTGACCGGTTCGGCCGACCTCGCCCACAGCGGCATCTTCGAGGAGGGCATCGGCTTCGACGGCTCCAGCATACGCGGCTTCCAGGAAATCCAGGAGAGCGACATGATCCTCATCCCCGACCCTGCCACCGCCGTCATCGACCCCGTGTGCAGCCACTACACCCTGACCATGATCTGTGACATCTACGATCCCATCACCCGCCAGCCGTACACCCGTGACCCCCGCTTCGTGGCCAAGAAGGCCGAGCGGTACCTGCAGTCCACCGGCATCGCCGATGTCAGCTACTGGGGTCCGGAAATGGAGTTCTTCATCTTCGATGACGTGCGCTTCGAGCAGAACACCCACAGCGGTTTCTACTCCGTGGACTCCATCGAGGGGGACTGGAACACCGCGCGGCGCGAGAACCCCAACCTCGGCTACAAGGCCCGCTACAAGGAGGGATACTTCCCGGTTCCTCCCCATGACTCGCAGCAGGACCTGCGCAGCGAGATGGTGAAGACCCTTATCGGCGTCGGTATCGGAGTGGAGGTGCACCACCACGAGGTGGCCAGCGGCGGCCAGGCCGAGATCGACATGCGCTTCGACAGCCTCACCCGCATGGCGGACAAGTGCATGCTGTACAAGTACGTGGTCAAGAACGTGGCCCGCCGGTTCAACAAGGTCGCCACCTTCATGCCCAAGCCCCTGTTCGGTGACAACGGGTCCGGCATGCACACCCACCAGTCCCTGTGGAAAGGCGGCACCAACCTCTTTTTCGATGCCAGCGGGTACGCCCTGCTCAGCAAGTTGGCACGGCACTACATCGGCGGGCTCCTCGCTCACGCCCCTGCCCTGATGGCCTTCTGTGCCCCCACCACCAACAGCTACAAGCGGCTGGTCCCGGGCTACGAAGCCCCTGTCAACCTGGCCTATTCCAGCCGCAACCGCAGCGCCGCGGTACGCATCCCCGTGTACACCGATAACCCGCGGACCAAGCGTATCGAATTCCGGCCCCCCGACCCCTCCTGCAATCCCTACCTGGCATTTGCCGCCATGCTGATGGCCGGCCTGGACGGCATCCAGAACGAGATCGACCCCGGGGAGCCCATCGACCGCAACATCTACGAACTCGACCCCCGGGAAGCGGCGGCCTTGCGCACGGTGCCGGGCTCCCTGGAGGAGGCGGTCGCCGCCCTGGAGGCCGACCACGACTTCCTGCTCAAGGGCGACGTCTTCACCCCCGACCTGCTGGACGTCTGGATCCGCTACAAGCGGGAGCGCGAGATTGACCCGGTGAGGCTGCGCCCACACCCGTATGAGTTCTACCTCTACTTCGACCTCTGAGAAATGGCCGACTCCAGGCCACTGGCCGGCCGGGCCGCGGCGCGAAGGCCGCGGCCCTGTGCGTGGTTTTGCCAGTGGCAGGCTGAGCGCGCGCCGCCGGGTCAGAACTCCAGCAGCCCCTCTTCGGTGACCAGGCGGGGGATGCGGATGTCTCCCGGCCGGGAAGGAATGCAGTCCACCAGTTGTCGCCGGTGCGCCACCCCGCATACCCAGGTGCCTGGTCGCACCCTGGCCAGGAAACGGTCATAGTATCCTTTTCCATAGCCCAGGCGGTTGCCGTGCCGGTCAAATGCCAGCCCCGGCACCAGCACAGCGTCGATCGACCCGGGCGGCCAGGGCCTCCCACCGGGCTCCAGGATGCCGAAGGGACCAGGACGGAGCGCTTCGCCTGAGCGCCACGGCACGGCCACCATCTCGTTGCTGCCTGCTTCCACCCGTGGCAACAGGACCTCTTGCCCCCGGCGCCAGCAGCAGGCGAGGAACTGGTCCAGCCGCACCTCTCCCTCGATGGCACGGTAGCCCATGACTGCCCGGGCCCGAGCCAACTCTTCGATGGTGGCCAGCAACGCGCAGACCGCCGCGCTGTGGCGCGCAACCTCTTCTTCGGGCAACGCCCGCCGTGCCTCACGCATGCGGCGGCGCAGGGCATCGCGGGCTTCTTCACTCACTCGGCTCCCCCTCCTTGCCCATGGCCGGCTCGACGGGCGGCGGGTGATCCTTACGCCAGGCGTAGAGGGGGGCGACGGCGAGAAGGACGGCCAGCGCCGTAACCTGGGCCATGGTGAGGCCGTGCCAGACCACCAGGTTTTCGCGGAAGAACTCGATGGCGATGCGCAGCAGCGAGTAGCCCCCCAGGTAAGCCAGGATGACCTGCCCCTCGAACCGGCGCGCGCGCAACAGGCGACGCAGAACCATGTAGAGGATGAGCCCGGCCAGCACGCTGTACAGTTGGGTGGGATGACGGGGCAGGGAGTCCACGGAGGGGAAGACCACCCCCAGGGGGAGGGTGGTCGGTCGGCCATAGCAGCACCCGTTCAGGAAGCACCCCACGCGCCCTACCGCGTAGGCCAGCGCCAGGTAGGGAGCGACAATGTCCGCCGCATCCCATGGCGGCAGTTTCTTCCATTTCGCGGCAGCGACGAATCCCACGGCCCCGCCCAGGATGGCCCCAAAGAACACCAGCCCCCCCGAGCGCAGGTCAAGGATGCTCAGTGGGTGCAGCCGGAACCAGTCCCACGCGTAGAAGGCCACGTAGTACAGCCTGGCCCCGGCCAGGCCTGCCAGCACGGCGATGACCGCCAGGTCGAAGGCAGCCTCTTCACCGTACCCGCGGCGACGGAATTCCCTGGCCAGCCCGGTGGTCGCCACCAGGATGGCCAGGGCCAGCATCACCCCGTAACTGTATACCTTCAGTGCCCCCCACCGGAACAGCACCGGACACATGCTCGCCCCACCCCGTTTTCAACAGCCTGTCCACAACCAGGCGCTCGCGTCCCGGCGTTCCCGTCTGTCCCGCACGCACCGCGCCCGGTAAACCGCAAACCGGATTATTCACAGGCTTATCCACACTATGCACAGGAAATGCTCACAGGGTTTTCACCGCCGGGTGCGCGTTGACGTCGAGGCCCGCCGTCTCTCCCCTGAGGTACAGGTGGTGGGCGCAGGCGGCCACCATGGCGGCATTATCGGTGCACAGGGACAGCGGTGGATAGAAGAGCTGGAGTCCACTGGCAGCCGCTCGTTCCGCAAGCGCCTCGCGCAGCCGGCTGTTGGCGGCTACTCCTCCCGCCAGCAGCACCGTGCGCACCCCGGTGTGGCGGGCCGCGTGGACGGTCTTTTCGACCAGCACGTCCACCAGTGCGGCCTGGAACTCGGCGGCCAGGTCGTTCACGCTGGCGGTCCCCTCTGACTGGAGGCGCCGCCAGAGGTTCACGGTGGCAGTCTTGAGCCCGGAGAAGCTGAATTCGTACTCCTGCGGGTCCAGCAGCACCCGGGGGAGACGGTAGCGGCCCGGGGCGCCTCCGCGTGCGGCTTCCTCGATGGCCGGCCCCCCAGGGTATCCCAGCCCCAGGAAGCGGGCCACCTTGTCGAATGCTTCACCAGCCGCATCGTCCCGCGTCTCGCCCATCACCTCGAACACCCCGTGCGCCGGCATGTAGGCCAGGCTGGTATGCCCACCGGAGACCACCAGGCATACCGCCGGCAGCTCGATGTGCGGGTGGGCCAGGAAGTTGGCGTACACGTGGGCATGCAGGTGGTTGACAGCTACCAGCGGCCGGCGCAGCGCGTAGGCCAGCCCCTTGGCCAGTGACACCCCTACCAGCAGGGCGCCGACCAGGCCAGGGCGATTGGTGACTGCCACTACCTCGATGTCGCGCAGAGACGCCCCCGCCGCATCGACTGCCTGCAGCACCACCGGCACGATGTTGGCGATGTGGTGCCTACTGGCGATTTCTGGCACCACGCCCCCGAAGCGGCGGTGAACGTCCACCTGCGACTGGACGGCACTGCTCAGCACCTCGGTGCCCCCCCGCACCAGCGCAGCGGCGGTTTCATCGCACGATGTTTCAATGCCGAGAATGAGTTCTCCCATGGTCCTCCTCGCACTGCCCCGCTTCCCGGCCGCGGGTGACCAGCCCCCGCGCGCGTTGGCGGGTGCGGCAGCTGCCGCTCACACCTCGCTGCGCGGGAGCAGGTCCCGCGCCATCACCAGCGCGTCCTCGCCGGTGTCGGTGTAGTACCCGCGCCTCAGCCCCAGCGGCAGGTAGTGCAGGCGCCGGTAGAGCCTGAGGGCGGCGACGTTGCTGGGCCTGACCTCCAGCGTGATACGCTTACCGCCCCTGGCCTGCACGATGGCTTCCAGCGCCCGCAGCAGCTTCTCCCCGATGCGCCGTCCCCGCCACATGGGGTGGACGGCAACGTTGGTGATGTGGCCCTCGTCGACGATGAACCACACTCCCCCGTACCCCACCACCATGCCCTCGCATTCCGCCGTCACGTAGTGGGCCATGGGATTGTCCAACTCGCCCTCGTAAGACTGGCGTGACCAGGGGGTGGGGAAGGACGCGTCCTCGATAGTCATCACGGCGTCCAGGTCCTCGCGACGCATGGAACGGATGCGCACGCGCGCTGGCGCGCTCTTCATCGGCCTTCCTCCTGCAGCCGGCGCTCAGCCTCTGACAACCGCGCGTATACGGGCACCAGGCTCACCGCATCGCCGCGCTCGCCGCGGCGCAGCCGGTCCACCGCCAGGGTACCCAGGCTGGAGGCGCGTGGCAGCAGCGCTGGCAGGGGGGGCCATACCAGGTGCAGCCCGGGCGATGCCTCCAGGAGCTGGCGGTAGCGCAAGGCCCCGTCGCCCAGCACCACCACCCGCGACTCACCCTCCGCGGCCCACTCCGACACCAGGCGCTCCGGGCGGCAGGCCCGGTACTCCCCTACCCTCTCCGGGCGCCCCTCCTCCAGGCGATATCCGCAGGTGTACACTTCCCCCCTGCCGGCATCCAGCATCGGCCAGATGGGGCCGTCACACGGCCCCGCCTGCAGCGCCAGCCCATCCAGCGTAGAGACCCCCAGCAGGGGCAGCCCGGCACCCAGGGCCAGGCCCTTGCCCAGTGCCATGCCGATGCGCAGGCCGGTGAAAGAGCCGGGGCCGGCACTCACCACGAGGGCATCGAGGTCGCCCAGCTGCAGGCCCGCACCCTTCAGCAACTGGTCGACCATGACCATCAGGGTCTGGGAGTGGGTCTTGCCGTAATCGACGTAGTGTTCGGCCATCAGCTTGCTCTCGGTGACCAGCGCCACCCCCGCCACTGGCGTCGCGCTCTCAATTGCCAGCACCAACACGTGTCTTCAACTCCTCGACTCTGCCCTCCTGGCCCGCCTGCGGGGCCCAGATGCGAACCCTGCGGGGCAGGTCGTAGTCCCCCTCCACCACTTCCAGTTCGACCACCAGCGTGGCCTCCCCCAGCGAGGCCAGCCCGCGCTCCGGCCATTCCACCAGCACCACCCCGTCGCCCTCCACCAGGTCTTCCAGGCCCAGGTGCACCAGCTCCCCCTCCTCCAGGCGGTAGAGGTCGCAGTGGTAGACCGGCACCCGGCCCTCGTAGACGTTGACAAGGGTGAAGGTGGGGCTGGTTACCCGGCCCGTCACCCCCAGCCCGCGGGCGATTCCCTGGACCAGGGTGGTCTTCCCCGCACCCAGCACCCCCACCAGGTACACCAGGTCCCCCGGCCCCAGCACGGAGGCGATGTGCTCACCGAGGCGGCGCATGGCCTGCTCATCGCTCACCTCCAGCCGGAGTTCAGTTCCCATGGGCGGCCTCCTCCAGGCGCGCCCGCACGCTCTTGAAATCGTTCCAGGCGGGCCGCTTGTACTGCGGGTTGCGCAGCAGGGCTGCCGGGTGGTAGGTGGCGATGACCTGGATTCCCTGGCGGGTGGTCCACTGTCCCCTGGCCGCGCCCATGGTCGCCCGGGGGTCGAGCACCGTGCGGGTTGCCAGCAGGCCCAGGCATACGATGATACGGGGACGGACCAGCCTGATCTGCGCTTCCAGGCAGCCCCGGCATGCAAGTACCTCTGCCGGCGTCGGCAAGCGGTTGCCAGGCGGTCGGCACTTGACCACGTTGGTGATGTAGACCTCTTCCCGCCGCAGGGCGATGGCTGCCAGGATCTGGTTCAACAGCTGCCCTGCCCTCCCCACGAAAGGCAGACCCAGCTCGTCCTCGGTCTGCCCGGGCCCCTCCCCCACAAGCATCAGCGAGGCCTGCGGGTCTCCGTCGGCAAACACCATCTGGCGGCACCCGCTCCGCAGGCCGCAACGCCGGCACTCTCGCATCACCTGCTGGAGGGAGGCCAGGTCCCGCAGCTCCAGAAAACTCTCTTCCGCCCTCACCCCGGGCAAGAAAGGCGCATAGGCAGGCGGTGCGGGCGAAGGCCCCGTCATGCCCGGAAACAGGCTAGGTTGCTCGCTGCGCATCTCGTCACCCCCGCAGCTGTACCATCACATCCACATCACGCGCCGGAGGCAAGAAAAGAGGAGACAGACCAGCAGCCTGTCTCCTCTCTATTCTATGCGTTTCGCCCCTGAATAGGAAGTAGCCCGCCTACCTCCCGGTCTTGAGCCGGCGCGCCACCTGGGCCACCCGGGCACCAAACTGGCGGGCCAGCTCCATCTCCTCCTCCCGGGGCCGGTTCATGGGCGCGCTGCGGTCGCTCTCCACCGGGATGGCCGCGCCCGCACCGTATGGGCACCCGTAGGCAATGCGGTCGGGGGTGTTGGGTCCGGCATTGGTGACGATGATCATTCCGTGGTGCTGCATGGGCGTCTGCAGAGCCCGCAGGATGTTCTCCAGCCCGTAGTGAGGAGTGGAGGTGGTGGCGAACACGCCCCCCACCTTTCCCTGCAGCGAGCCGTGCACCCACAGGCGCCCCAGCTTGGAGAAGAAGGTGGCCATCTTGGGGTTGGGTTCCCCAAAAATACCGGAGGAACCCCAGATGATTCCGTCCGCCACTTCCAGTTCGTCCGGCTCCACGTCATCGACCGATTCCAGCACCACCATGGTGTCGGCGACCGCCCCCGCACCCTCCGCGATGGCCTCCGCCAGCACCTTGGTGTGACCGAACATGCTGGCGTAGATGACCAGGATCTTGGTCACCGGCTTGGGCTGGCCCTCGGCCTCCGCCTCCATCGCGGTCAGGCGCGTGTAGTAGTCGGGGAGCTCCTTGAGGTGGGCCAGGGCAATCTTGCCAGTGAGCAGCGGGTCGTCGTGGGTGACGTCGGTGGCCGGGTCGCGCGCCCCGTGCTCCAGTTCCACTGCCAGCCCGATGCGGAACTGCTCGATGTCCACCTGGCTCCAGTCGACCCCGATCATGTCGCCGATGTGCCTGGCGTCCTCCAGGGAAAACTTGATCCTGCCCGTCATTGCCATCGCCCCTTCCTTTCCGCGCAACTCCTCATCTTCCTGACACGTGATGACCCGTCACGCGGGGCATGCCGCTGCCAGAAACGCTGCAGGAACCCCGGGCTGAGCCAGGAGCCGCCGGGAGGGACTTTCGGTGTCGAGTCTGCGGGAACCACGCTGCGTGCGGGAATGCGAGGAACAACAGACCCCCGCGGCGCCGCCCGGGCAACCGCGGAGAGGTCATCGGGTAGTTACAGTGTAGTATTCGATGCCGGCTGCCGTTTTCCTGCCCCGTCAGGTCTCCAGCGCCAACTGCGAGCTACAGGCCCCCTGCCCTCAGGGCGACGGTTCCGGCCACCCCTCCGCCCCCACCAGGGGCACGAAGCTCACCGCGCCGAGGTACTCCCGGCTGGTCTCGCCCTGTGCCGACTTCCTCAGCCGTACCAACTCCTGCAGACCGCGGTCTCCCACTGGGATGACCAGCCGCCCTCCCGCGCGCAACTGGGCCACCAGGGAAGGGGGCACCGCGGGCGCGGCGGCCGATACCAGAATGGCGTCAAAGGGCGCTTTCTCCGCCCACCCCCGCGTACCGTCGCCACACCGCACCTCTACCCTGTGGTACCCCAGTTCCCTCAGCCGCCAGGCTGCACGGGTGGCCAGATCGGGAACGCGCTCGACCGTGTACACTTCGCATCCCATGCACTCCAGCAGTGCGGCGACGTACCCGGACCCCGTGCCTACTTCCAGGACACGGTCTCCCGGTCGGACTTCCAGCGCCTCCAGCATCAGTGCCACCACGTAGGGCTGGCTGATGGTCTGGCCCTCACCGATGGGCAGGGGCTCGTCAGCATAGGCATACTGCTGGAGGTGGTCCGGCACGAAGCGGTGCCGCGGCACCTTGCGCATGGCCTCCAGCACCGCCTGGTCAGAAATGCCGCGCGCCCGCAGCTGCTGGTCGACCATGCGGGTGCGCTCGTCCTCGCGTTCGGAGGGCCGGAAGGGCTGGCCCTGCCTCCTCATGGCGCCACCTCCCCCAAAAAATTCGGTGCCCGGGTTGCACAAAAAAGGAATTCCCCTGGCGGGTGTCTAATCTATTAGCAGGCCGCTGAAAGGGGCATTGATGAAGCGCCTTGGCTTCAGAAAGGGGGTGAATCATGTCTAGAAAGATCGTCATTCGCGCGGTTGCCAACTCACCGGGTGGCAAGGACCCCAACTTCAAGCTCACCGACGAGTGGGTGTGCATTGCCAACGAAGGGACCACCACGGAGAACCTGGCCGGCTGGATTCTCCTCAACCGCAAACCGGACAACAAGCACTACTACCACTTCCATTTCCCGGCCCAGCTGGGCGGGCGCCCGGTGGAACTCAAACCAGGGCAATCGGTGTTCGTGATAACCGGTTCGGGCAAGGATGTGTTCGTCCCGGGCGACGAGAGCGGGTCAGGCCAGTACTTCTTCTACCGGGGGCTGGACCATTTCATCTGGGATCAACCTGGCGACAAGGCGTTGCTATACAGCTACGTGCGGCAGGGAACAGACAAGGAAGCCTTCGAGCTGGTGGCGCAGAAGCTGATCACCGAGTAGCGGCCCGGCAGGGGCAGAGGACGAAGGTAAGGTGAAGAAGGTGCAGTTGCAGTTCCCGTGTGCAACCGCACCTTTTTCATCCTGTCTGCTCAGGCCTCGCAGATGCAGATGCCCAGCAGTCCGGGACCCGTGTGCACCCCCAGCACGGGGCTGATCTGACCGAAAAAGACTTCCGCGATGTGCCCCGGCTTCAGCTGTTCCACGCGCCGCCTCAGGCTTTCGCCCTCCTCCGGGACCCCGCCGTGCATCACCGCCGCCATGACCCTCCCCTCCCCGATGAGCCCGGCCACTACCTCCAGCATCTTCTCCACCGACTTCTTGCGGCCCCTCACCTTGCAGGCGGTGTAGTACCTGCCCTCTGGGTTCACCGAAATAATGGGCTTGAGGTCCAGCATTCCTCCCAGTGCCGCGGCGACCAGCCCGATGCGCCCCCCCCTGCGCAGGTACTCCAGCGTCTCCAGGACATAGAACAGGCGAACCGACTGTTGCTTGGCCCGCACGCTGTCCAACACCGCCCCGATGTGCAGGCCGCGCGCGATGGCGCGCGCCGTCTCCAGCACCAGGAACCCCAGGCCCATGGAAAGGGAGCGGGAATCGACCACCCTGATGTCAAGGCCGGTGAATTCGCGGGCGATGGAACGGACCAGGTCGAAGGTGCCGCTCAGCCCGCTGGAGATGTGGATGGCCAGCGCACTGGTGTACCCTTCTCGCCCCAAACGTTCGAACAGTTCACGGATCTCGTGGGCCGAGGGCTGCGAGGTGGTGGGCACCTCGCCGGGCATGCGGTCGTAGACCTGCTGGGGAGTGATGTCCAGGATATCGCGGTAGTCCTCCCCGCTCTCGTAGATGACGTGCAGCGGCAACAGGTGAATGCCGTGCGCTGCCAGCAGCTCGGGCGGAAGATCGCAGGAACTGTCAGTGATGAGCGCGATTCGCTCCTCCATGCGGTGCCGTAACCCCTTTCTCCTTGCGGGTGGCGGCAACCGGGCGGGGGGCCGACCACCGTGCGGTGTTATTTCCTCATAATGCCCAGGGTGAGCCGGGGGACCGTGTACAGGCCCTCCTGACCCCACCAGGGCATGTCCCGGTAGAACCTGGCCATGCGGTGCAGGGCATCCGAGAGGTCCTTGGGCACGCGGGGGCCATACCGCTGCTGCCCGTGCTTGATGAGCGACCACAAGGCCTCCGTGCGCAGCACCGCCGGGGGCAACCCGCACCCGCGCAGGTCACAGAACACGCTGTTGTCGCTGCGCCGCTTGAGGATGGCCACGTGGTCTTCGCGCTCCCCCTGGCCGGCCTCGGCGACCCGCAGGGCGCGGAAGGCCTCCACCACCCCCTGGTGTTCCTGGCGGGCTGCCTGGCCCAGCAGCGCATCGAACACCGAGCGGTGCAAGGCCAGCAAGCGCTCACCCTCTTCGCCGGCTCCGGCCTGGTGCAGCAGGCGGGCGGTCATGGTCACGAACATGGCCTGGAAATGCTTGTACTCTTCGCGCTCCGTGCAGGAACCCAGCACGCGGAAGTTAACCTGCCACGTGCCCTCCCCGGCAACCTGCATACAGGTCCGGGCAATCTCCTGGTGCCGGGAAAAGAGCCATCCCATGTCCTCGTCCTCTCCTCCCCTCCCCGGCCTGGTCCGGGACTGAATCGGTGCGCCAACGGCGCACCGTCTCCCCCGGCGCTCCGGCAGTCGCCGCCGCCCCGCGCCCCGCGCCTGGCTACGGCCTGGGTCCCGGGCCCTGCTGCATCATGGCCGCCAGGTCGGTCACCTTGGTGTCAGCAGGAACAGTGAACATGTCCGCGGAGATGGGGCCGACCTTCAGGTTGCGGTACTCCACCACCATCTGGCTGCCGTCCTCCAGCGTAGTCTCGACCCGCATGGGGAGCCCGTAGTCCTCGCGCACCCACATCTTGCTGGACATCTTCTCGCCGGGCACCGTCAAGGTAACCAGCCGGCAGCGCACCCCCTGGTAGGTGACCGAGTCCACCTGCACCGCCTGGTCGACGTCGATGCCTTCCGCGTAGTCT
>JARYMO010000025.1 GCA_029907055.1 Syntrophomonadaceae bacterium
GCTATGGGAGCCGGGGCGGTGAGTGTTTTGACGTCTGGGGGTCCGCGGTTGGCGCTGGGGGCAGGGACGGGTAGAATGGAGGAAGCTGAGGTCACCGCGGAGAGGGAGGCTGTGAACATGGAGTGTTGGGTGCTGGAGGGCGGCATGAAGCTGGTGCTGGACGAGCTGCCGCACGTGCGTTCGGCGGCCATCGGGGTGTACGTGCGCGCGGGCTCGCGCGATGAAGACGAGGCCTGCGCAGGCGTCAGCCATTTTCTCGAGCACATGCTCTTCAAGGGCACCGCCACCCGCAGCGCGCGAGACATTGCCGAGTTCTTTGAATCGGTGGGCGGGCAGCTCAACGCCTACACCTCCAAGGAGTACACCTGCTACTACGCCCGTTGCCTGGACGAGGATTTCGGCGCCGCCATGGAGGTGCTGCTGGACCTGGTCTTCGCTTCTGCCTTGCGGGAGCGGGACGTGGCCACCGAGAAGGGCGTGGTGATGGAGGAAATCGGCCTCTACGAGGACACTCCGGACGAGCTGGTGCACGACGTCTTTGCCCGCGTAATGTGGCCTTCCCACCCGCTGGGACGCCCCATCCTGGGGACCCGTGCCAGCATCGCGGGCCTGGAGCCGGAGGTGCTGCGCTCCTTCTACCGTCACCACTACCAGCCCCACAACCTGGTGGTGGCGGTGGCCGGCCACGTGGACGGCAGGGAGGTACGCGAGCGGCTGGCCGGCCTGGTGCGGCCGGTCGAGCGCAGGGCGGTGCCCATCCGCGGCGCAGCACCAGTCCCGGGCGGTCCCGCGCGGGAGCTGGTGGCCAAGGACACGGAACAGGTGCAGCTGGTGGTGGGCGTGCCCGGCATCGACTACCACGACGGGCGGCGCTTCGCGCAGATGGTGGCCAACAGCATCCTGGGCGGAGGCATGAGCTCCCGCCTCTTCCAGAGCATCCGGGAGGAGCAGGGGCTGGCCTACTCCGTGTACAGCATGCCCTCCAGCTACTCCGATGCCGGGGCATTCGCCATCGGGGCCGGCATCAGCCCGGAGCGGGCCGACGAGTTCTTCGCCCTGCTGGCGGCGGAGCTGTCGCGCTTCGTGGAGATGGGGCCGACGGCCGAGGAGGTGGAGAGGGCGCACAAGCAGATCAAGGCTGGGCTGCTGCTGGGAATGGAGAGCGTGATGACGCGCATGACGCGACTGGGCAAGGGCCTGCTGTGCTACGACCGGGTGGTCAGCCCGGAAGAGGTGGCGCAGCGGGTGGCAGAGGTTGACGCCGCCGCCGTCCACGCCTTCGCCCACGAAGTACTGACGCAGGAAATGTCCCTGGCTGCCGTGGGTCCGGCCAGCGCCCTGGCGGAGGTGGAGAACGCCTTCACCCGCCACCTCGCCCCCCTGCCCTGACCCTGAAACAAGGGGACGCTCTTTTCGTTTCAGCCCCCCGCCTGGAACGAGGGGACGCTCTTTTCGTTTCGGTGTTCGGGGAGCGGCCCGCCACGCCGCTGGTAAGCCGAGGGGATGCCGTGTTCCTCCCACCGCATATCCCGGCAGGGGCGACGGGGCCGCCAGGGATGGCGCTGCCGGCAGTGGGGCCCGCAGCGGGGCTGAACGGGGGCGGACAGGGCCCGGCTGCCGGCACGGCCGCCGTCGGAGCCCCAGGGCAGATCACTACGAAGCCCCGGCGCGCGCGGGGCACAACCGGGGCTCATGGACGGAAAACGGGCGGCTAGTCTTCCCTGGTCTTCACCTTGACGGTGATGCTGCGGCAGCACTCGGCGTTCTTGATGACGAAGCAGTCGGGACGCTCCGCCACCTGGTACTGCCCGGTAGCCTCGATGATGATGTCGTCCTTCGACATCTCGCCGGGCTTGGTGACGAACAACGTCCTGCCGATGGGGATTGCGGCTTCCTTCAGTACGGCCATACTCATCCTCCTTCGCGGGCCCAGGGCCATGGACACCACGGGGCTCGGTCTGGCGCCGGCCCTCTCTCTACGCTGGGTACTCACTAGTAGTATAGTATATTCTCGCTGGCTGGGCCAATTCCTGCTGGGCAGGCCAGCTCCGCGACCTGCCGCGGCTGGGGCCTGCGGTGGGCAGGAGGGCCGGCCCGCGCCGCGCAGCGGGACAGGGGAAGCCGCTGTGCATCGAAGCCGGGAAAGGAGAGGGTGCGGTGAACGCGACCATCACGGTACAGGTGCGGCGGCTGTCGCCGCGCGTAGGGGAAGAGATTCCGCTGCCCTTCTATGCCACTGCCGGGGCGGCGGCCATGGACCTGTGTGCGTGCCTGGAGCAGGAAACGGTCATCCCGCCCCTGGGGAGGGCGCGCATCCCGACGGGGATTGCGGTGGCTATTCCCGCCGGCGTGGTGGGGCTGGTGTTTGCCCGCAGCGGCAATGCCTACCGCGCGGGCATCAGCCTCAGCAACGCCGTGGGGGTGATTGACTCCGACTACCGGGGGGAAATCCAGGTGCTGCTGAGCAACCTGGACCCCCAGCGCGCCTTCGTGGTGCGTCCGGGAGACCGCATTGCCCAGCTCGCCTTCCTGCCCGTGCTGCATGCGCAGCTGGCAGAAGTGGAGGAGCTGGCGCCCACCGCCCGCGGGGAAGGCGGGTTCGGATCCACCGGCAGCTGATGCTCTCCGCCACCCACACCATGGAGAGCCCGCCCGCTGGGGAGGCCTGCCGGCACCGGTGCGCGGCGCTGTGCCAGGGGCGGTCCTCGGAGTCCGCGTAACTGGAGCGGCATTTCTCCGTTGCGGGGGGTGGCGGCTGAAACGAGAAGAGCGTCCCCTTGTTTCAGCTGGCGGTGGCTGAAACGAAAAGAGCGTCCCCTTGTTTCAGGGGGTGAGGGACTGCATGTGCAGGTATCCCCAGGAGATGAGGGAGAGCGCGATCATGAAGAGGGTGAAGTAGAGGCTCCACAGGTAGCGACGGCGGTGCCGGTCATCGGGCGGGCTGTGCTTGAGCTGCCACCACAGCGCGTAGCTGACCAGGCCGAAACACAGCAGCACCAGCAACCGGTCCCCGGCGGGGGTGGTAAGGGCGGCGAACACGGCATCATCCTCCTTCGTGGCTGTCCTGCACCCCGCGGTGGCGGGCGCTGCTATCCGGTATTCGCCGCCGCCGGGTCGGATCCCTGCCAACCGCGCCAGCGCGGGCCTTGCCTTGACGGGTACCGCAAAATGTACGACACTAGGGAGAAAGACGGCGGGCGCCGCTGCGCCGGGGCGCAGCGAAGGCCCGGAGCGGGGGGAGCGGGACATGACAGACAGGATCAGGGTGGCAGTAGTGGGTGCGCTGGGGCGCATGGGACGGGAAACCGTGCGCGCAGTGGTGGCCGACGAGGGCCTGGAGCTGATCGGAGCCGCCGACGTGGCGGCAGCGCGAAGGCCGGCCGGGGAAGCACGCATGAGTGGGTCTGACATCCCGATATCTGCCAGCGTGGCGGAGATGCTGGCCGGGCAGCGCCCGGACGTGGTGGTGGACTTCACCACCCCGGCCGCGGTGTTCGCCAACGCCTGCGAAGCGCTCGCCCATGGGGTGACCACCATCATTGGCACCACCGGGCTGGACGCGGCCCAGATCGAGGAGCTGGGGCGGCGGGCTGCCGAGAAAGAGGTGGGCGTGGCCGTCATCCCCAACTTCGCCATCGGGGCGGTGCTCATGATGCGCTTCGCGGCCGAGGCGGCCCGCTACCTGCCCCACGCGGAAATCATCGAGCTGCACCACGACCAGAAGCTGGACGCTCCTTCCGGGACCGCGCTGAAGACCGCCGAGCTGGTCAACGCGGCCATGGGCGAGCCGGTCTCCACGGGGGTGGCCGAGACCGAGAAACTGGCAGGTGCGCGGGGCGGCAAGCTGGAGCGGGTGCGCATCCACAGCGTGCGCCTGCCCGGGCTGGTGGCTCACCAGGAGGTCATCTTCGGCGGCGTCGGGCAGTGCCTGACCATCCGCCATGATTCCTTCAACCGCGAGTCCTTCATGCCCGGAGTACTGCTGGCCATCAAGCGCATGGTGGGCAGGCGGGGGCTGGTCTACGGGCTGGAGAACCTGCTCTAGCCCGGGCGTGTATACCGGGCGCCCGCGTTGAGGGGCACCGGGGGCTGTGCTACAATAGCGGTGAGTTGGCGAGGCAGGAGGTAAGGGTCGATGGCAGCGGTCAACGTGGCAGTGGTCGGAGCAACCGGCGCGGTCGGCAGGGAAATGATGAAGGTGCTGGAGGAACGGGACTTCCCGCTGGGCCGGCTGGTGTGCTTGGCTGATCCGCGCGAGGCAGGCACCCGCATCCCGTTCCGCGGCGAGGAGGTAGTGGTGGAGGGGGCCTCGGCAGCGTCCTTCGCCGGGGTGGACATCGTGCTGCTGGCGGTGGCCAGCGAGATCAGCGAAGAACTCGCGCCCCAGGCGGTCGAGCGGGGCTGCGTGGTCATCGACAACAGCTACGCCTTTCGGCTGGTGGAGGGCGTGCCGCTGGTGGTGCCAGAGGTGAACGCTGACGACATCCGGCAGCACCGGGGGATCATTGCCAATCCCAACTGTTCCACCATCATCATGGTGGTGGCCATCAACCCGCTGCACCAGGCGGCAGGGCTGAAACGGGTGGTGGTGTCGACCTACCAGGCGGTGTCAGGTGCCGGCATCCTGGGCATCGAGGAGCTCACCCAGCAGACCAGGGCCGCCCTGGAGGGGCGGGAGCTGCAGCCCCAGGTGTTCCAGTACCCCATCGCCTTCAACCTCATCCCCCACATCGATGCCTTCCAGGCCAACGGGTACACCAAGGAAGAGATGAAGATGGTGTGGGAAACGCGCAAGATCATGCACCTGCCCGGGCTGGCGGTGTCCCCCACCACCGTGCGGGTGCCGGTGTACCGCAGCCACTCGGAATCCATCAATGTCGAGACTGAGCGTCCCCTCAGCGCCGAGCAGGCACGCAGCATCCTGGCAGCGGCGCCCGGCGTGGTAGTGCAGGATGACCCGGCGGCGCGGGTGTACCCCATGCCGTTGCGTGCCTCGCACCGCGACGAGGTGTTCGTGGGGCGGATCCGCGAGGACCTCTCGCTGCCCAACGCCCTCAACCTGTGGGTGGTTGCCGACCAGATCCGCAAGGGAGCCGCGACCAACGCGGTGCAGATAGCCGAGATCGTAGTGGCCGAGGGGCTCTATTAGGCGGCCCCGGGAGTGGCAGCAGGCCGGGAGTGTACTCGGAAGCCTGGAATCTTGGGAAGGTGAGGTCGAGAAGGATGGAGATGCCACGGTTGATGACGGCGATGGTGACCCCCTTCGACCGGGACATGAAGGTCGATCACGCGCGAGCGCGCGAACTGGCCGCGCACCTGGTCAGCACCGGGAGCGAGGGCATCGTGGTGTGCGGCACCACCGGTGAGTCGCCGGTGTTGAGCCCAGCGGAAAAAGTGGCGCTGTTTGCCACCGTGAAGGAGGCGGTGGGCGGCAGTGCGCAGGTCTGGGCGGGGACCGGCTCCTACGCGACGGCGGAGACGGTGGAACTGACCCGCGAGGCCACGGCGGTGGGAGTGGACGGGGTCATGGCAGTGGTCCCCTACTACAACAAGCCTTCCCAGCAGGGGCTGTACGAACACTACCGGGCGGTGGCTGCAGCCACCCCGCTTCCGGTCATGATGTACAACATCCCCGGGCGCACCGGGGTCAACATGCTGCCGGAGACCGTGCAGGCGCTGGCCGCCATCGACAATATCGTGGCCCTCAAGGAAGCCTGCGGGGTGATGGACCAGGTGTCGCAGCTGCGGGTGCTGCTGCCGGCGGAGTTCGCCATCTACTCGGGGGATGACTCGCTGACGCTGCCGATGATGGCCATCGGCGCCCGGGGGGTGGTCAGCATTGCCAGCCACATCGCCGGCCCGCGCATCCGGTCCATGATCGAGGCCTTCGTGCGCGGCGACACGGCCGAGGCCGAGGCCCTGCACCGCGGCCTGTTCCCCCTCTTCAGGGGGCTGTTCATCACCACCAACCCCATCCCTCTCAAGGCGGCGCTGGCCATGCTGGGCATGGACGTCGGCGGGCTGCGCCTGCCGCTGACCGAGGCCACCGCGGCCGAGAAGGAACGCATCCGCGCCATGCTGGTGCAGCAGGGATACCTGCCGCAGGAGTGAGAAGACCTGTCAGGCCCGGGCCTCGTGCCCGGGCCTGGTGCTGGGGGGCGGCTGGGGGCTGCCCTTGTAAGAGGCTGCCAGATGGGGTATCATTATAAAGTTAGGACTGGATCGGGTTCGGGATTTCCCGGTACGCATAGAGAACGGCACAGCACACTACTCAGGAGGTGAAGGTTGATCGAAGCGGACAGACTGCATGTCATTCCCCTGGGCGGTTTAGGGGAAATTGGCAAGAATATGACAGTGATCAGGTACCAGGACGCCATCATCGTCATCGATTCCGGCTTGATGTTCCCGGAAGAGGAATTGCTCGGCATCGATATCGTGATCCCTGACATGACGTACCTCATGGAGCACCGGGACAAGGTAAAGGCGGTATTCCTCACCCACGGGCACGAGGACCACGTGGGGTCGCTGCCCTACCTGCTGAAGGAGATCAACATTCCGGTGTACGGGACCCGGCTGA
This sequence comes from Syntrophomonadaceae bacterium, assembly GCA_029907055.1. Lineage (GTDB taxonomy): Bacteria > Bacillota > Syntrophomonadia > Syntrophomonadales > Syntrophothermaceae > JARYMO01. The sequence goes on from JARYMO010000025.1 coordinate 6,578, forward strand.
CACTCGGCATTGTGGAGAACAAGCTGCGCGAGCACGGGCTCTCGGGGGCGCGCTTGAACCCGGTGAAGCCGAGGGACCGCGTGAAGCTGGGGCCCTTCGAGGTCGAGTTCATTCGCGTGAGCCACAGCATCCCGGACGCACTGGCCATTGCCGTTCATTCGCCAGTGGGGACGGTCCTCCATACCGGGGATTTCAAACTCGATCAGACGCCGGTGGACAACGACGTGGTGGACTTCCGCAAATTTGCCGAGCTGGGCGAGAAGGGCGTGCTGTTGATGCTTTCCGACAGCACCAACGCCGAACGGCCCGGCTACACCATGTCGGAACGGGTGGTGGGCAACGCCTTTGACGACATGTTCGGCCGCTGTTCCGGCCGCATCATCGTGACCTCCTTCGCCTCCAACGTCCACCGCATCCAGCAGGCCATCGACACCGCGCACCGCTACGGGCGCAAGGTGGCCATCGTGGGGCGCAGCATGGTCAACAACGTGGGCATCGCGCGCGAGCTGGGCTACATGAACATCCCGGAGAACTGCCTCATCGAGATGGAGTCCATCGGGCGCTACCCCGACAACCAGCTGGTCATCGTCACCACCGGTTCCCAGGGCGAGCCGATGTCGGCGCTGACGCGCATGGCCAGCGGCGACCACCGCTGGGTGCAGATCCAGCCCGGCGACACGGTCATCGTCTCCGCCACCCCCATCCCCGGCAACGAGAAGCTGGTGGCGCGCACCATCGACATGCTGTTCCGGCAGGGCGCGGAGGTCATCTACGACCGGGCCACGGGAGTGCACGTGTCCGGGCACGCCAGCCAGGAGGAACTGAAGATCATGATCAACCTGGTGCGGCCCAGGTACTTCGTGCCGGTGCACGGCGAGTACCGCCACCTGCGCAAGCACGCGCGCCTGGCCGCCGACCTGGGCATTCCGGAGAAGAACATCTTCGTGGTAGAGAACGGGCAGATCGTGGTGGTGGGCAAGAAGAAGGCCGGGGTCATCGGGAAGGTTACTGCGGGGCGGGTGCTGGTGGACGGGCTGGGCGTGGGCGACGTGGGCAACATCGTGCTGCGCGACCGCAAGCAGCTCTCCTCGGAGGGCATCATCATCGTGGTGGTCACCATCTCCAAGGAGACCGCCACCGTCATCGCCGGCCCCGACCTGGTGACCCGCGGCTTCGTCTACGTGCGCGAGTCGGAGGAGCTCATCGAGGAGGCCAAGGAGCGGGTCAAGGAGGCCCTGCAGACCTGCGAGGAGAGGGGCACCAGCGAGTGGTCGGTCATCAAGTCAGTGGTGCGCGACTCGCTCTCCAAGTACCTCTACGAGAAGACCAAGCGCCGCCCCATGATCCTCCCCATCATCATGGAGGTCTGACCCCAGGCCCCCCAACCGTCGGCTGCGAGCGTCCCCTGAAACAAGGGGACGCTCTTTTCGTTTCAGGGGGCCAGCGCCCTGAGGTCAAGCGGCCTCGCGAAACAAGGGGACGCTCTTTTCGTTTCAGCAGGCCTGCGCTCGGAGGCCAGGCGGCCTGGCGCCGGGAAAGGGATGGTGCGACGCCTGCTAAGGCCACCGGCCGGTCAGGCGGGTGGGAGCAGGAAGGGGAAGCGGTGCCTGCCCACCAGCGCGACCGCGCTGCGCCAGCAGAGGTCCTCGGCGGCCTGCTGGTGGGGGCACAGTTCTAGGGCCGTCTGGTAGATGCGGGGCAGGGAGTTGTCCACCGCCAGGGGGAAGTCACTTCCCAGCAGCATGCGCGAGCTGTAGGTCGCCAGCAGGTCGACCAGGGCCTGGGCATCAGCGGGATGGTGGGCGGCCAGCACGACGGTGTTGGTTACGTCGAGCACCAGGCCGGGGTAGCGCTCCAGCAGGTCCGGCCACGCCCGCAGGTCGAGGTCAGGATAGAGCATGTGCACCGGCACCGACCGCATGGCCGGGTAGCGGCGGAGGAACTCCAGGAACTCGTCGCACATGGAAGGCTGCCGGTAGAACTCGGCGAACCCGGTGTGCACCAGCAGGGGCCACTGCCGCTCCTGTACCAGCCCGTACAGGCGGTCGAGGCGCCGGTCAAGGAGGTTGAACCCCTGGACGTAGGGGTGGAGCTTGATGCCCGCCATCCCCAGGCCGTCCATGGCAGCGCAGGCCGTGGCGGCGGGGTCTTCGTCAGCCACGTGTACCGAGGCGAAGGGGATCACCCGCGGGTTGGACCGCGCGAACCCCGCCTGCCAGGCGTGAATGGCGTCGCTCTCGCCGGGGCGCAGGGGGTAGAAGAGGTTGAAACAGGCGTCGGCGCCGGCCAGCGACAGTTCCTGCAGCAGGGCAGCGGGAGAATGGTCGCGCGGTGGCTGGTAGCCCGGGACCAGCCGCTGTGCCCAGCGCACGGCGGAGGCAGCCCGGGGCTCTGTCATCAGGTGCACGTGGGCATCGATGAGGAACGCAGGTTGGTGGATGGACACGACGGCCCTCCTCTTCGTACGTCACCAGGGCCCGGCTGGAAGGCCCGCGCTCCCTGGCGGTGTCCCCCGGCGCCGCCGCGCGCGGGGCCGGTGTTCCCCGTACGGAAACGCACTACGCCCATTGCCGTGGACTGGCGGCCCCTCGGGGCAGCCGTACAACCTGCCTTGAAGCTGCCTTCAAGGGCAGGCTGGAACCACCCGCCCCTGCCTCCAGGAGGTGGAACGCGGCGAAGCGCTCCGTGCTCCGGGCACCCGCCCCTGTTCCGGTGAGCGCTGAAACAAGAAGAGCGTCCCCTTGTTTCAGGCTCGGTGAGGGGGCGAAACAAGAAGAGCGTCCCCTTGTTCCAAGAAGAGCGTCCCCTTGTGCCAGGAGAGCGTCCGCTTGGTGGAGGTGCTTGAGGGTCCCCGCCGGGGACCGTCAGGAACCTCAGGGGCGGCAGGTGCCGGTGTCGGGGGTGGCCTCTACTGGCCCAGCCACCGGTGCCGGTGCCTGCCTGCTGCCGGTCCAGGCGAGGTCGAAGCCGTACATCAGGTTGCGCACCGGCAGGCCGCGCGCCCCCAGCACGCCGGCCACCAGGCCGGACTGGTGTCCGGTGTAACAGTAGAGCACCGCCTCGTTGCGGCCGCCGGCCGCCACGTGGGCGGCCAGGAGGCTGCGCAGGCTGTCGACCGCGGCGGGGCTGCCCATGGCGACGGCAGGAGCGATCCACACCGCGCCCGGGATGTGGCCGGCGTCGAAATCGGCGCGGCTGCGGACGTCCACCAGCAGCGGGTCGTTGGCGATGGAGTCGCCGCCGCTGTGCCCGGCCCGGTAGTCGGCCAGGTCTCCGTCGCGGTCATCGTCCAGCAGGTCGCGCAGCTCAGCGGCGCCCAGCAGGTCGCGACGGATGTCGGGGGTCACGAAGCCGCCGACGGTCAGCCCCTGCAGGTAGCGCTCGCCCGCCCTGGCCGGTGATTCCACCTGCACGGTGCGGGTGGCGGCGTCCCAGGTCAGCACCGCTCCCAGCGCCTCGGCCAGGCCCCGCAAGGGGAGAAAGGTCCGCCCCTGCCAGAGGAGGGCGGGCGGCTGCAGCAGCAACGGGCGGCCGTCCACGACCACGGTGACCTCCGAGGCGCGGGCCGCCGCCGGCAGCGCCAGCAGCAGGCAGCAGGCCAGCATGAGCATGGCTACGCGTTTCATGGTCTCCACCCCTTCGTCGGATTCTGCATCGACACTAGCGGTCGCCTCCCAGGAACCCGCCCAGCACGTCCCCCAGCCCGCCGATGCCCCGCTGCTGGTCGCGGTTGTTCCAGCGGGCGGCGGCCAGCACGCGGTCCGCCAGGCGGGAGAAGGGCAGGGTCTGCAGGTAGACCCGGCCGGGGCCGGTGAGGGTGGCGTAGAAGAGGCCCTCCCCGCCAAAGAGCACGTTGCGGAACCCGCCGATGAACTGGATGTCGTAGGTCACGCTGGGCGCGAAGGCCACCAGGCAGCCGGTGTCCAGGCGCAGGGTCTCGCCCGCCTGCAGCTCCCGCTGCACGATGCTGCCACCGGCGTGGACGAAGGCCAGTCCTTCGCCGCTCAGGCGCTGCAGGATGAAGCCCTCGCCCCCGAAGAGCCCGGCCCCGATGCGGCGGGTGAAGGCGATGTCGATGTCGATGCCCTGGGCGGCACACAGGAAGCCGTCTTTCTGGACGATGAAGGTCCCGCCCAGCGCCCCCAGGTCGAGGGGGATGATCTTGCCGGGGAAGGGAGCGGCGAAGGCCACCCGGGCCACCCGGCTGCCGGTGTTGAGGAAGGTGGTGATGAAGAAGCTCTCGCCGGTGACCATGCGCTTGAGCCCCTTGAACACCCCACCCACCTGGGTCTGCATCTCGATGCCCTGCTCCATGTACATCATCATGCCGGCTTCGGCCCGCACCGCCTCGCCGGGGTCCAGCTCTACCTCCACCATCTGCATGTCCTCGCCGAAGATGCGGTAGTCAATGACGTCCGCCACGACCGTCCCTCCTTCCTGACCGCCCGCGCGGCCCTGGCAATACCTTTCGCCGGCAGGCCGTCAACTCCTGCCCACCGGGCGCACCTTCTCCCATTCCCAGGCGTGGCGGACAATGGTGTCCAGGTCGTCGTAGGCGGGCTGCCAGCCCAATTCCTGGCGCAGCCGGGTGGCATCCGCCACCAGGGCCGGTGGGTCGCCGGGCCGGCGTGGGGCTATCCGGGTGGGGAAGTCCACCCCGGTGACGCGGCGGGCGGCCTGCACCACCTCCCATACCGAGAAGCCGTGGCCGTAGCCGCAGTTGAAAACGCGGGGGCTCCCTCCCTGCAGCAGGTAGTCGGCCACCGCCAGGTGGGCGGCAGCCAGGTCGGCGACGTGAATGTAGTCGCGGATGCAGGTCCCGTCCGGGGTGGGGTAATCGGTGCCGAACACCTCCAGGAAGGGGCGCAGGCCGCAGGCGACGCGCACGCAGGAGGTGACGAGGTGGGTGGCGTCTTCCTTGGTATCG
>JARYMO010000320.1 GCA_029907055.1 Syntrophomonadaceae bacterium
GTGCCGACCATCGCCGAGTACCTGAAGAGCAAGGGCCTGGGGCGGGACGCGGTGGTGCTGTCCCCCGACATGGGAGGGGTGACCCGGGCCCGGGACCTGGCCGAGCGCCTGGGGGCGTCCATCGCCATCGTTGACAAGCGGCGCCCGGAGCCTAACGTGTCTGAAGTGATGAACGTCATCGGTGCCGACGTGGCGGGAAAATCGGTGGTCATCATCGACGACATCATCGATACCGCCGGCACCATCACCACCGCCGCCCAGGTGATGAGCGAGATGGGGTGCAAGGAAGTGTATGCCTGCGCTACTCACCCGGTGTTCTCGGGGCCGGCGGTGGAGAGGCTGGCCAAGGCCCCTATCGACGAGATCGTCATCACCAACACCATACCGCTGGACGCCGGCAAGTGCCTGCCCAACGTGGTGGTGCTGTCCATCGCACCCCTCATCGGCGAGGCGATCCTGCGCATCCACGAAGACCTTTCGGTCAGCAAGCTCTTTGACTGAGCCCCCGCAGGGCGGGCATCGGGCAGGGCACAACAGAGGGGACAGAAGGCAGGGAGACCGCGCAAGTCTCCCTGTGTTTTCGGCGCACGCGGCGGGGAGGGGCCGGGAGCGCACGTCGACGGAGGGTGGAGGTTGACCATGAAGATGGTGGTGGGGCTGGGGAATCCCGGCCCCGAGTACCGCGGCACCCGGCACAACCTGGGCTTCGAGGTCCTGGAGGAACTGGCCCGCCGCCACCGGGTGCGGCGGCAGGAGCAGCGCGACCAGGCGCTGGTGGCATGGTTGGAGCTGGAGGGGGAACAGGTGGCGCTGGTCAAGCCCTTGACCTACATGAACCTTTCCGGCAACGCTGTGCGCGCGTTGCAGAAGCGGCACGGCCTCTCGCTGCAGCACCTGCTGGTGGTCTGCGACGACCTGGACCTTCCCCTGGGCCGGCTGCGACTGCGCCAGAGCGGAGGTGCCGGAGGGCACCGCGGACTGGCCTCCATCATTTCCGCCCTGGGCAGCAAAGAGTTCAGTCGCCTGCGGGTGGGAGTGGGCAGGCCGCCGGGGCGCGAAGAGGTAGTCGACTACGTGTTGGGGCGCTTCGCGCCTGAGGAGCGCGAGACAGCCGCCGCCGCGGTACGACGTGCGGCCGATGCGGTGGAAACCTGGCTGCGGTGCGGCATCGAGGAAGCCATGAACGCCTTCAACTGAGGGGTGAAGCGATGCCGAGGGAGCGCGGAGAGGAGAATGACAGAAAGAGAGATGAGTGACCTGTGGGGCCGGCTGGAGCAGCTCTGTCGGCGAGGGGGGACGGCCTTGCTGTCCGGTCTGGCCGGGAGCGCCAAGAGCTTCTTCCTTCACATGCTGGCGCGGCAGGTGGGCCGGACCCTGCTGGTGGTAGTGCCGTCGGCCGAGCAGGCCCATGATCTGGCGGGGGAACTGAAGACCTTCCTGGGGCCGGAGGCGGTGCTGCTCTTCCTGCCCCGTGACCCGGCGTGCGCGGAAGTGCGCAGCGCGGGGTCCTTCGCAGGGCTGAACCGGGTGCTGACGCTCAACGCCCTGGCCGCGCACCCGCAGCGCCGCAACCTGGTGGTAGCCTCGGCAGGGTCCCTGCTCAGCGCCCTGCCCACGCCGCAGTCCCTGGCAGGCAAGACGCTGGTGCTGAGAAGGGGAGAGGCCCTGGAGCTGGACGCCGCACTGCGTATCCTGGTGGAATTGGGCTACGAGCGGGTGACGACCGTGGAGGCCCCGGGGACCTTCGCCCTGCGCGGCGGCATCCTCGACCTCTACCCACCAGGAGCGGCGGAGCCGGTGCGGGCTGAGTTCTT
>JARYMO010000026.1 GCA_029907055.1 Syntrophomonadaceae bacterium
GCGCCCTCCTCAGCACCTCCACCGCGCGGACGGTGAGCAGCCCCGGATCGCCGGGGCCGACCCCGATGCCCCACACGTGCCCCACCTTCTTCATGACTGCCTCCTCTCCACGATGAGCACCGAACGTGCCACGAAGTCTTCCTGCGCCAGCCGCCGCAGGGTGCCTGACCACAGCCGCTGGGTGGGCTCACCCAGGTCACTGGCCACGTGACAGCGGCGATCCCCCCGGGTTGTTTTCAGCAGCTCGGCTGCCAGGTGCTGGGGCTGCCGCCCCGGCCCGCACAGGACCGCCAGATCGCTGGCGCCGCTCTCCACTGCCGCCGCCAGCTGGGCCGGCGTCGCCCGGTGGGCAGAAAACACCTGCATGTGCTGCCACTCCAGCCCCAGGCAGGCACAGGCTGCCTGCAGGCTGCTGATTCCGGGCACTGCCCGCACCTGCCAGCCGGGCGCCAGCAGGCGCCGCAGGGGGCCGGCCAGGCTGAACAGGCCCGGGTCCCCACTCACCAGTACTGCCAGCCGCTCTGCCGGCAGGGTACGGATGAGGGCCGCCACTTCCTCTGCCCTGGCGGTTTCCAGGACCACGGAGCGCGCCAGGGGCTCGAACAGTGCCAGCAGCCGCGGGGGCCCCAGCACGGTGTCCGCTTCCCTCACCGCTGCCAGCGCCTGCCCGGTGAGGTACTGCGCTCCGCCTGGTCCGCACCCCACCAACGTAACCTGCCTATTCGCACGGTTCGCCACAGCGCCCTACCTCCCGGCCGGCCAGGTCGCACAACCACACCGCCAGCGGTACGCACCCCACCCGCTCCCGGGCTGCCGCCCGAACGGCCCGTGCCACCGCGTCGAATACCCGCCGCCGCTGTCCCGCTCCCAGGCCGGCAATCACGTGTTCCACGGTCAGCGGGGCAGACGGGTGGGGCCAGGCGATGCCCTCAGCGGCCGCCACCTGCAGGACCGTTGAGACCGCCGGCGGGCTGAGCCGTGAGTCGGTGCAGAAGTGGCCGGCTGCCAGTTTGGCCAGCTTCCCCGGATGCCCGGCCAGCACGATCCGTGAGAACCCCAGTCCAGCAGCGCGACTGAGCAGCTCGCCAGCGAAGTTGGCCATCTCCACTGCCGCCAGCGGGTCCACGCGGAACCGGCGCAGCACCGCTGACCTGCCGATGTGCCCCGGCACCAGGTAGACCGTCTCCACCCCGTTAGCGCGCGCCACGTCCAGGGCCGGCAACAGGGAACACAACAACGCCTGGCGGCACATGGGGCGCACCAGCCCCGAGGTCCCCAGGATGGAGATGCCTCCCCGGATGCCCAGGCGCGGATTGAAGGTGTGCGCGGCCAGCTCCTCGCCGGCCGGGACCTCGATGGTGACCTCGACACCGACGGCATCCGGCAGGGCTTCTTTCACCGCAGCGGTGATCATCTGACGCGGAACCGGATTGATGGCGGGCTCGCCGACCGCCACCGGCAGCCCCGGCAGCGTGACCACCCCCACGCCTTTCCCTCCCCGCAGGTGAACGCCGGGGTGCGCGCAGGCCGACACCAGTGCGGCGATCTCGGCCCCGTCAGTGATGTCGTGGTCACCGCCGGCGAACTTGGTGACCGCCGCCCGCCACCCCTCGCCCCGGCGCTCGATGCTTCGCAGCGGAACGCGCACGCGTCGCCCGTCGGGCAGGGCGATGTCCACCTCCCTCCCGACTGGCACCCCGCGCAGCGCCAGGGCAGCCGCCTTGGCCGCCGCCGCGGCACAACCGCCACTGCTCACCGGCACCCGCGCGCTGCTCCCTTCGCTCTCCTTCCTGGACGCGCTCCCCTGCGGCAACGCCCGCTCACTCCTCCCGCTCACCGCTCCCGGCCCGGCTCGCTTCCTGCCACAGCGCGTTGAGGGCGGCCGCCGCCATGGGGCTGCCGCCGCGCGTGCCACGGCAGGTGATGAAAGGAAGCCCGCTTTCCATGAGCGCCTGCTTGGACTCGGCAGCGTCCACGAACCCGACCGGCATACCAATGACCAGGCCGGGCACCACCTCTCCCGCCTGGTACATGGCCAGCAGCCGGCGCAGGGCAGTGGGGGCATTGCCGATTGCCACCACCGCCCCCTGGAGCCGCTGACGGTACAGCCACAGGCCTGCTTCGGCCCTGGTCCATCGCTGCCGTTGCGCCATTCCGGCCGCCTCGGGGTGATTGATCCCCACCCACAGGGAAGCCCCCACCTTTCGTCGTAGTCCGCTGGCAATACCGGCTGCCAGCATGTTCACGTCGGCGAATACGCCCGCCCCGCGGCGGAGCAGGTCAATGCCGGTGCGGGCTGCCCCGGCGGAGAATGCCAGCTCCGGGGCCACCGAAACATCCCCTACGGCGTGCACGCAGCGCATGATGACCGCGCGTTCCGCCTGGTCGCAGGCAGAAAGGTCGACCAGCCGGGAGATCATCTCCATGCTGGCGCGGGCAATGTCCTGGCCCTTCAACGTGTCCGCCATTCCCTCACTCCTCCGCTGTGCTGCGCTGCAAGCTTGCGTGCCCGAAACACCCGAAAAACAAGAACGCCATCCTTTCTCAAGGATGGCGTGCCCTTTCTGACCCCACCGTGCGCCCCAGGTTCCAGGCTGGAGCACATTACCACGAAACCTGGCAGGTTTTCTGGCTCGCGGATCTCCCTACTAGCCCCCCTTCCCAACACGCAGTCAGTGGATATCCGGGCGTTCGTCCCCGCTCACAGCGACGGGCTCGCGGCTGATTCTCACAGCCTTCCCTTTTAACCCCGGGCAGTCGGGCTACTCGAGGGGCACCAGGCTCCTATTCGCTTTCCTCCACCCTACCAGAGCAGCGCCCGGCTGTCAACGGGGCCGCACGGGTCTGCCCCCACCCGCCGCACCCACTCCACCGGCGGGTTTACTCGGACGCGGGGGAAGGCGGTTCCTCCACGGCCGCTGCCGGCGCAGGCTCCGGCTCCGGGCGGTGACGGGACACCCCCTGCACGTGGACGTCCACCTTGACCACCTTGAGCCCCGTCTTCTCCTCCACGGTGCTCTTGACCTTCTCCTGCACCTGGCGCACCACGTCCGGGATCACCAGGTCGTAGTCAACGATGACATAGAGGTCAACCGCCGCCTCCTGGTCTCCCACCTGCACCTTGATGCCCCTGGTGACATCCTTGCGTCCCAGCTTCTCGGCAATGCCGCCCACCAGGCCGCCGCTCATGGCAATGCCCTGCACTTCGGATGCCGCCAGACCGGCGATGGTCGCCACCACCTCGTCTGACAGGTGCATGGTGCCGATTGTCCCCGGGCCGCCCTGCACGTTTTCTTCCATACCCTCCTACCCCCTCCTGCGCGGTCTCGGCTACACGAATCGCAACAAGGCGGCAATGCCACCCAGCTCCGTCAGCAGCGGCTGATCGCTCCGCACCACTTCGATGAGCGCCCCCTGGTTGAGGGCCTGCTGCACCAGCAGGTCGGTGAGATGCGCGTCCTCCTCCAGCTGCCGGCCGCACAGGTAGCAGCTCTCACGGGCGACGGTGAACAGGCTGCCACAGCCGGGGCAGCGATAGCCTGGACGCTCGAGGCCGGCGGCCACCGCCAGGCGGTACACCTTGCCCTGCGTGATGGCGTCCAGCACATCGTCGAAGCCGGCCACGGCGCGGCTGCCGCTCATCATGCGGTCGTACATCTCCTTGACGATCTCGTCCTCCCGCCGCCGCTCCACTTCCCTCATGAGGGCCAGCGCGTCAGCCACCACGTCACTGCCGGGCCTGAACAGCTCGGCCTCGATCTCCGCCACCACCAGCGCCCGCAGCGTCGGTGGCAGCAGTTCCTTGAACTGTGACACGGCTTCTACCGGCCCCCCCAGCACCACCCGGCGCACTTCCTTCTCTGCCACCAGGCTTTCCAGAATGCGCACCACGTCCTCCAGGTGCAGGGTCACCAGCTTCTCCACCCACCGGCTCCACTTGCCCTCTTCGTAGGCCCGCCAGCCGCCGGTCTTCTGTTTCCCGGGCAGCTCAGGATGGCTCTCCTCGTGGTAGGCCAGCAGCTCGCCCAGGTGAATAAGGAACAGCCGTGCCTGGCGGCGGTCCACCAGCACCACCGCGCACGCCTCGTGGTCATCGATGATGTGCGCCAGGGGCTGCAGGTAAGGGCGGCGGTTGATGACCAGCAGCGGCGACACCGGTACTGCCAGGTGGTACTCCCGCCACTGCGTCCCGTCGGCGCTGGTGAAGACGATGAGCCCTTTCTTGAACACCGACCGGGAGAGCACCAGGTAGTCGAGCAGTGCCTGTCCCCGCGCCTCCAGGGCCCGCATCTGTGCCTTGTCCGCCGCGCCTGCCGCGCGCACCCGCTCCAGCTCTTTTTCCACCATGAGCCGGGCCTGGCGGACGTATTCCTGGCGCGGGTTGACCACCGGGTCCACGTTCAGGTACAGGCTCAGGTACCAGTGTTCGTTTTCAGGTTGGGACGCCAGTGCCTCGAGATCTTGCCTGGTCAGCATCGCTTCTCCTCCTCCCGGCACGGGGTGTGACGCCCGCGGGCGCGCCCGTGCGCAAGGTTTCTCTGTGGGATCGGGGCTGGGAGACAGGAAAATGAGGGGTGAGTATAGTTATATTGTACCAAGCCCTGCCCTCTCCGCGCCAGCAAAAGCGGGCCACGGTGCCAGGCCGTGGCCCGGGCTGCCGGGCAGGTATCCGGGGCCGCCATGTGGAAGCACCTAGGTGGAGTCCGGGCTGCCCCCGCCGCCCCCGGGCGGATGGCACCCGGGCGCCAGAAGGGGGGATGGTGAGCCGTGGAGCCTCTCATGCCGGGGAGCCTGGAAAGCGTCCTGCAGCGGGCGCGGGTAGCCTGCCTGGCCACCTGCGGCGACGGGCAACCCTACGTTTCCTTGATGAACGTGACGTACTGCCGCCAGGAGCGCACGGTCCTGATGAGCACCAGGCGCGACAGCACCAAGTTCCGCAACCTGGCGCGCAATCCGCGCGGCGCCCTGCTGGTGCAGGACGGGAGCGGACCGACGGCGCGGGCCGTCACCCTGCTGGGCGTGGTGAGGGTGCTGGAGGGGACCGAGGATGCCCGCGCCCGCCTCCTGCACCTGGCAGCTCACCCCCAGAGCGCCCACTTCATCCAGGGAGCGGAGATTGCCATGCTGGCGATGTCCGTCGAGCGTGCGGTGATGAGCGACCAGCTGGACCGGGTGACGGTGTGGCCGCCGGAACACCCCTGAGGGCAGGACAGGGCTGGAGGTCGGCCCCGGCCAGGCCGCACACTCCGCGCGGTGGCTGCCACCGGCGCCGTTCACGAAGGGAGGAAGTTGCATGCAGGAAGTCCACGTGGTCACCTGCTTCCTGGAGCGGGAGGGTCGCGTGCTGCTGGTGCGCCGGAGCAGCCGGGTGAGCACCTACCAGCAGCGCTGGGCCGGCATCAGCGGGTACCTGGAGCCCGGCGCCTCACCGCTGCAGCAAGCCCTGGCCGAAGTGGAAGAAGAAACCGGGCTCGCTGCCGACCAGGTGGAACCGGTATGCCAGGGCCAGCCCCTGGCGGTTGAAGACGCGGACCTGGGGCGCCGCTGGATCGTGCACCCCTTCCGCTTCCGCCTGGTTGCCGCGGCAAAGCCGCGCATGGACTGGGAGCATTCCGAGATGCGCTGGGTGCCTCCGGAAGACCTGGGCGGGTTCGATACCGTTCCCGGGCTGCTGCAAGCCTGGGAGAGGGTGAAATGAGGACCTGGCGAGACGCCGTACGGGAACTCGAGCAGGACCGGGCCCGCGGCGCCAGCCAGCTGCTGGAACTGGCCCTGGACGCCCTCGCCCTGGCCGCCAATGAGGCTCACGGGCAGTCGCCGGCCGCCTATGCCGCGCATTTCTCCGCGGCTGCCGGGGCAGTGGCGGCCGCGCGTCCCACCATGGTGGCCATCGGCGCCTGCGCCCGACGCGTCCTCCAACAGGTGCAGGAAGCAGCCGGTGGGCACGGTTCGGCAGAGGCAATCCGCCGATCGGCCCTGGCCGCCATCGACCGCGTGCGCGCGCAGGCCCGGGAAGCGCGCCGGCAGGCCATCACCCGGGCAGCCGAGCTGGCAGCCACGGCCGACTGCATCGTGACCTGCAGCTTCAGTTCCACGGTGGTGGAGGCCATTGCCCTTGCCGCTGGGTGCGCTCCCCACCTGCAGGTGCGCGTGCTGGCCTCCCGCTGGCAAGGGCGGTCCTACGGCGCCGCGACTGCAGCCGCGCTGCAGGAGCGGCACGTGCACTGCCAGGTGTTCGATGACGACGCGCTGGCGGCAGCGGTGGCCGGCGCCCGCCTGGCCCTGGTGGGCGCGGACGCCGTGACCGAACATGGCACCCTCATCAACGGCACTCCCAGCCTGGCGCTGGCCCGCGCCTGCAGGCGGGCACGCCCGCCGGTCCCCTTCTTGGCGGTGTGCGAATCGCTCAAGGTGGTGCCCGGGGTGCAGGCGCTGGAGCCCGGGTTCGACGCCGTACCGGCCGCGCTGGTGACCGGGTTCGTCAGCGAACATGGGGTCGCCAGCCCCGAGGGGGTAGCCGCGTGGCGGAGCGGCAGTCCCGCCGAAGCCGGCCCCCCGTAGCCACCGGGCGCGGAGGCCTTTACCGCCTCCGGACGCAGGCGGCCAGGCCGCCGCTCACTACACCCCCCGCGCCGGCTGGCCCCGCCGGCCTTCATCACCGGGGGGCATGGCGGCAGCCGCCATGCCTGGGCCCGCTTCCATGGTGCGCAGGGCGGTGGTCATCATCAGCTTGATGCGGTTGAGCTGGTTGACCGCACTGGCCCCCGGGTCGTAATCGATGGCTACCACGTTGGCCTGGGGGTAGCGCCGCTTCAGGGCCCCCAGCATCCCCTTGCCGGTCACGTGGTTGGGGAGACAGCCGAACGGCTGCAGGCACAGGATGTTGGTGACCCCCTGCTCCAGCAGTGCCGCCATTTCCGCGGTCAACAGCCACCCTTCGCCGGTGTGGTGACCGAGCGAGAGGATGGGCGAAGCCAGGTCCGCCAGTTCGTACACGCTGTGCGGCGGGTGGAAGCGCCTGCTGGCGGCCAACGCCTCCACGGCCGGCCGCCGCGCCTTTTCCAGGCGGGAAATGAGCCAGCGCCCCAGCAGCGACTGCCACCACCTGCCTGCCATGGCGCGATGGTGGAACAGGAGGTCGTAGGCGCAGTAGAGCAGGAACCCCATCATGTCAGGGACCACCACCTCGGCCCCTTCCGCCTCCAGCAGTTCCACCACCCGGTTGTTGGCATCCGGGTGGTACTTGACCAGGATTTCCCCCACCAACCCCACCCGTGGCCGTGCCCGGTCGTGGACCTCCAGGCAGTCGAACTCCCGCACCATTTCCCGCACCGTGGCGGCACGCACCTGCCCGGATGGCCCGCTCACGTCCTGCTGGCAGCGCGCCAGCCACTTGCGGTACAGCAGGGCACTTGACCCGGGGATCTTCTCGTAGGGGCGAACCCGGTGCAGCATGGCCATCAACAGGTCGGCGTACACCACCGCGCTCACCCCGCGCTGCAACATCCCCCATGTCACCTTGAACCCCGGGCACTTCTCCACCCCCAGCAGGTTGGCCGAGATCACGGGGATGCCGTCCAGACCCGCGTCGGCCATGGCCTTGCGCAGCAGGGCGAGGTAGTTGGTAGCCCGGCAGCCTCCCCCCGTCTGCGACATCATTACCGCGGTGCGCTGGAGGTCGTACCGGCCCGATGTCAGCGCCTGCAGCAGCTGGCCGATGACCATGATGGCCGGATAACAGGCATCGTGGTTCACGTAGCGCAGCCCCAGTTCCATGGCGGCGTGGTCCACCGCCGGCAGCACCTGCAGGCGATAGCCTTCTGCGTTCAGAGCCGACTCCAGCAGGGCAAAGTGGATGGGGGCCATCTGCGGACACAGGATGGTGCGGGTATCGCGCATCTCGGCAGTGAACGGCACCGGGCGGCGGAGTGACACCGGCCGCGGTTGCGCGGCGATGGATGCGTCGCGTTCGCGGATCAGTGCGCATAGCGACTTGATGCGGATGCGCGCCGCCCCCAGGTTCTCGCCCTCGTCGATCTTGAGCAGGGTATGTACCTTGCCTGCCTGCTCCAGCAGCTCCTTGACCTGGTCGGCAGTGATGGCATCCAGGCCGCAACCGAAGGAGGTCAGCTGCACCAGGTCCAGGGAGGGATACCCTGCCGTCAGGCTGGCGGCTGCGTAGAGGCGGGAATGATACATCCACTGGTCCACCACCCGCAGCGGACGGGGCACCTCCGCCAGGTGGGCGATGGAATCCTCGGTGAAGACACTCATGCCCTGAGCCTGCACCATCTCCGCAATGCCGTGGTTGATGCCGGGATCGAGGTGGTATGGACGCCCTGCCAGCACGATGCCATGCCCCCCACGGCGTTCCACCTCTGCCAGCAGCGCTTCCCCGCGCCTGCGCACGTCCGCCTTGAAGCAGGCGTCCTCCTTCCAGGCCTTGCCCACTGCCCGCCGCACCTCGCCCCGCGTGATGCCGAAGCGGCGGAATTCCTGGTACAGGCGCGCAGTCAGCCGGCTGCGGCGGTGGTAGGGAAGGAAGGGGGTCAAGAAATCGACCCCGCCGTCCTCTGCCGGCGGGCAGTTGGCCCGCACCACCTCGGGGTAGGAGATGACCATCGGACAGTTGAAGCAGTTGGCGGCGCCCGGCTGCTCCTGCCGCTCATAAATGATGCTGGGGTAGAAGATGGTGCGCACCCCGTGGCGCACCAGCCACGCCACGTGCCCGTGCACCAGCTTGGCCGGGTAGCAGGCCGATTCCGAGGGGATGCTCTCCATCCCCAGCTCGAAGAGCTGCCGCGACGAGTAGGGCGACAGCCGCACGCTGAACCCCAGCGCGGTCAGGAAGGTGAACCAGAAAGGGTAGTTCTCGTACATGTTGAGCACCCGGGGGATGCCGATGACGCCGCGCGGAGCGCTCTCTGCCGGCAGGGGTACGTAAGCCTCGAACAGGCGCCCCCGCTTGAAGGTGAACAGGTTGTCATCGCCCGTGCCGGCACCCTTTTCTCCGCTCCTGCCCCGCTCGCAGCGGTGCCCGGACACGAAGCTGTTTCCCTGTGGAAAGCGGTTCACGGTCAGGGCGCACGAATTCTCACACCGCTTGCAGCGATGAACGCTGCGGTGTACCCTGAAGTCGCACAGCTGCTGTGCCGGCAACAGGCGGGAGCGTTGTCCCGCAACGTGCCGCTGGCGGGCGGTGAGCGCCGCGCCGAACGCGCCCATCAGCCCTGGAATGTCCGCGCGCACCACCTCGCTGCCCGCCACCAGTTCGAAGGCACGCAGCACGGCCTCGTTGTGGAAGGCCCCCCCCTGCACGACAATCCTGTTGCCCAGCTCCGAAACGTGGTAGACCTTCATCACCTTGAACAGGGCATTCTTGACCACCGAATAGGCGAGCCCGGCGGCGATGTCCCCCACCGTCGCTCCTTCCTTCTGCGCCTGCTTGACCCTGGAATTCATGAATACCGTGCAGCGGGAACCGAGGTCCACGGGGTGCCGGGCAGAGAGGGCCATGGCCGCGAACTCCTCCACGCCGATGCCCAGCGACTGAGCAAAGGACTCCAGGAAGGAGCCGCATCCCGACGAACATGCCTCGTTGAGCATGATCCTCTCGAAGCTCCCATTTCGCACGTGCAGGCACTTCATGTCCTGCCCGCCGATGTCCACCACCAGTTCCACCCCGGGAAGGAAATACTGGGCCGCGCGGAAGTGGGCCACCGTCTCGACCTCGCCGCTGTCCACCGCCAGTGCTGCCTTCACCAGGTCCTCCCCGTAGCCGGTGACCGTGGCGTGGGCGATGAAGGCAGTCGGCGGCAAGGCGCGGTAGAGGTCCTGCACCATGCGCACCACCGTCTCGAGGGGCTGGCCGTGATTGGGTCCGTACGACGAGTAGAGCAGCCTGCCCCTATCGTCAATCAGGCACAGTTTGGCGGTGGTGGACCCGCAGTCAATGCCCAGGAAACACTCTCCGTGGTGATGCTGCAGGCAGCCCCGCTCGACGGACTTGGCCCGGTGGCGCAGGCGAAACGCCTCCGCCTCCTCGGGGCTGGCGAAGAGCGGGCGCAGCCTCTCCACTGCCGGAGTTGCCCTGGCCGCCACCAGGCGCGCCAGCAGCCGGAAGAGGGGTTGCGGCTGCGCCCGCCTGGCTTCCAAGGCTGCCCCGATGGCCACGAAGAGGTGGGCGTAGGGGGGACACTCTACCCGGGCCCCGGCCGGCTCCAGCGTGGCCCGGAATCGCTCCCGCAGTGAGGGCATGAAGTGCAGGGGCCCTCCCAGCAGCGCCACCCTCCCCCGCACCGGGCGGCCGCAGGCCAGACCGGCCAGGGTCTGGGTGACCACCGCCTGCAGGATGGAGGCGGCGACGTCCTCACGGGCCGCTCCCTCGTTGAGCAGCGGCTGGACATCGCTCTTGGCAAACACCCCGCAACGCGCGGCGACCGGGTACAGGGTCCGGTGGCCAGCCGCCAGGGAATCCAGCCCGGAAGCATCGGTGCGCAGCAACGCAGCCATCTGGTCGATGAAGGCCCCCGTTCCCCCCGCGCAGGTCCCGTTCATCCGCTGGTCCACTCCGCCGGAAAAGTAGGTGATCTTGGCGTCTTCCCCGCCCAGCTCCAGGGCCACGTCGGTCCCGGGGAGGAAGCGCGCCACGGCGCCCGCGCAGGCTGCCACTTCCTGCACGAACGGCACCCCCAGCCATTCTGCCACCGCCAGCCCGGCCGACCCGGTGACCGCGAGCCGCAGCGGGACGTCTCCCGTGTGCTGCTCGAGGTCCTGCAGGACGGACGCCACGGTTTCCCGCACCTGCGCCCCGTGGCGGCGGTAATCACTGAACACCGGCTGGTCCGCGGCCGACAGCACCACCACCTTCACGGTGGTGGAGCCCACGTCCAGCCCCACCGCCGGCAGCTCTCCGCTGTGCTCGTGGGCCATGGGGAGGCGATACCTCCTCTCCAACACCGGCTCTCGCTCCCCGGGGGAGGCCTCCCACAAATTCAAACATCATTTCCATCATGGTACTTCAACCGCTGTTCTGGGTCAACCGCATCGCGCAACCATTAAGGATAATGCTTGACTAACACCAATACACACGGTAGATTTTAGTCAAACGTCGTTTGAAACAAAACCGAAGGAGAACACGATGGCACAGCGGGAACGCTCCGAACGAACCAGGCAGCGCATCGTGCAGGCCACCCTCGACCTCATCGCCGGCGAGGGCCTGGAGAAGGTCACCGTGCGCAAGATCGCCGCCGCGGCGCAGGTCAACCTGGCAGCGGTCAACTACCATTTCGGCTCCAAGGACGCCGCGGTCAACGAGGCCCTGAAGGTGGTCACCTCCCGCCTGCAGGTCGTCTTCCGCAGGCTGGGAAGCGGCGACCAACCAGCAGCAATCCGCCTGCAGGATTTCCTCTCCCAGGTTTTCGAG